>NZ_JABAFQ010000007.1 GCF_012843705.1 Fusobacterium sp. FSA-380-WT-3A
TCTACTTATTTTTGTCTATTTTCATATAAAAAATTAAAAAATTTTTATATAAAATCAATTTATAATTTCCTTAGAAATAAAAAAACACTCTTTCAAATTAAAGAGTGTTTTTTTATTTTTATGATTTTGGTTTAAATATAAATTCTTTTACAAAATAAACTTTTAATTTTTTTCCTCCATAAGTTATTGGTTTAAATTTCCATTTTTTTAAAGCTTGCATTACCTCTTTATCAAATCCAAATTTCTCATGAGATTTTAAAATTTCAATTTTCTCAACTCTTCCATCTAATCCAACAAGAAATCTAGCTTCAACAATAACTGTTTTATTATATCTTATAACTTCTGCTTGACGTGGATAATTAGGGTCTATTTGATTTAAAATTTCAAAATTAATTCCTTTAGCTGATAAAGCTGTGTAGCTTCCATCAGAATTAGCTACAAAGTTTCCATTCTTAGTTAAAACTTCTTCTATACTTTCTTTTTTATTTTCTTCTTTAACTAAATTTTTATGTGGTTGTTTTTTATTTTGGTTATTTTGAGATTTTTTTATCTCTTTCTTTTCGGTTGTCTTTTTTTCAACTTTTTTTTCAGTATTTTTTTTCATTTTACTTTTGAATTCTTCTTGAGGCTTTTTAATTTCTTTTTCTTCTATTTTTTTATTGGCTTCTTCTACTACTTTAGGCTGTTTTACCTCGCTTCCTTTTACTTTTTTTATATTATCTATCCGTTCAGGTAAATTTCTAGAATTATATGATATTGGAATAGATATTTTTCTTGAAATATCAGGATTTCCTAAAGTATTTACATGTTTGTAATAGGGAATAATCAATAAAATATGAAAGATTATTGAAAGTAATATGTATTTCATTTTCTACTCCTTAATTATTCATAAAAATTTATTCCTAAATTTTCTATTCCCTGTTTTTTTATTTTTGTAATAGTATCCATAACAATTTGATATTTTAGTTCTTTATCAGCTGTTACAGAAACTGAATCAATCCCAATTAATATATTTCCTAAATTATCAATATCTATGGGAAAAGTTTTTCCATCTTTTATAGCAAAATAATCTCCATTTTTGTCGATAACAATCTCTAAAGGTAGTTTTTTATCTGGACTTTCCACATTTGCTGTTGGAATATCTATATCTATTTGTCCATATTTATCAAAAGTCGTTGTAACCATAAAAAATATTAAAAGTAAAAAAACAACATCTATAAGAGGAGTTAAGTCAACAGCAAGAATATTTTTATTTTTTCTGTATTTTCCCATCTTTCCTCCTAATTTTTTCTTATTATATTTATTATATTTGTCGTTATTTTATCAATATCACTTTCAACCTCTTCTACTCTTTTATTTAAAAGATTATAAATAACAATGGCTGGAATAGCTATTGTAAGTCCAGCAGCTGTAGTAAGCAAAGCCTCTGATATTCCATCAGCTACTACTTTAGGGTCTCCAGCTCCTAATAGAGCAAGATTTGTAAAAGCATGAATCATTCCTGTAACTGTTCCTAAAAGTCCAATCATTGGAGCTGTATGAGCTATTATTCCAAGTAAATATAATCTTTTTTCCAGTGGACTTATTCTTTCTAAAGCTATTTCTTTTACTAATTGGTCAAAATGATGAAAATCTCCATTGGCATTATGACGAACTAAAAATTCTTTTATAGTTGCCCCAACAGTATTTTTTTCATTATCACATAATGAACAAGCTTTTTCTAAATTGTTAGTAGACACAGCTAAAATAATATTTGATTTAAAATTCTTACTTAAACATCTCTCGTGTAAAAAGAAAAATAATACCCTTTCTATAATTATAGCAAGAGAAATAATTGATAAAATTAGAAGAATCCACATTAATGGTCCTCCAACTTTAAGATAATGATACATAACTGAAAACCTCCAATATATAAATTTTAAATTATTTGTTTTTCATTTTTATTAAAGTATTTATAATATCTGCAATAATACTATTTCCCCAGAATATTCCATCTAAAGTATAAGTGAAATATTCTCTTTCTAGTATTATTAAACTTTTATTTTGAAATTCTTGTAATTTTTCAAAAATAATATTAAAATTTTCTTTAGAATATTCTTCTATTTCTTTTAAAGATACTCTAGGATATTGCATAATACCAGCTATTTTCTTTAAAGAATATTTAAATTTATCATCCTTTCCATAAAAAGTAATTAATTTATTTAGATGAAAACACTCTATATTTTCCATTCTTCCACCTGCTCCAACACCAATAGGGATTAAATTATCTAAATTATTAACATTTTTTATATATTTATATTTATCTCTCCCATTGGTAATTTTAGTATGCTCTAAAAGATGATATCCATTCTTTAAAGTTATTTCTAAAAATTTATCATGTAATATCTTATCTTTTTCTAAATTATATATATAAAAATTACTATTATCTTTTCTTAATTTAGAAATTTTAGACCCTTCTTGCACCATTAAAGAATAAAAACTACAACTATCTAAATTCAATTCACACAAAATTTTTGCATCTTCTTCAATCTCTTCTAAAGTTTCATCAGGATAATTATAAATAATATCTATACAAATAAGTCCACTAAAATTTTCTCTTAAAAATTTTAATCTTTTTATAATTTCATCTTTTTCATAAGTTCTATTCAAAATTTTTCTTCCTCTATTAGAGAAAGTTTGAATTCCTATACTCAATCTATTAACACCATAATTTTGTAAAATTTCTATTTTTTTAGGTGTTAGATTGTGAAGGGTAGTCTCGAAAGTAAATTCATAATCTTTAGTTAAAATAAAATTTTCTCTTAAGGATTTAAGAATCTTTTCCAATTCTTTTTCTTTATAAATTGTAGGAGTTCCACCACCAAAAAAAATAGTAGATATATGTTTTTCTTTTGGATAAAGTTTTTTTCCATATTTTTCAAATTCTCTACAAAGATAGTCTGCATAACTATCTAAACTACTATCTACCTGTTTTCTATTCATATTACAAAAAGAACAAATTTTATCACAATAAGGAGTGTGAACATAAATTCCTAATTCTCTAGAATTATTTTTATCATTTAAAAATCTTTCAAAAGAAAAATTTGTAGAAATATTTCTCCCTAAAGAACTATTAATAATATTTAAAACATCATGATGAGATTTATATCTTATATTAAACATAACAACTCCTAACTTTCTTTCTTTTCATTTAAAGTTTTTAAACTTAAAATATGATAAGTAACTCCTAAAAATACTATTATTAAAAATATTCTTAAATGAATTTGAGTAATTTTATATATAGAAAAAGACATACTAACACTAAGTAATAAAAGAGCACTTAATTTATTTTTTAAAGTAATTCCTTTTTTCTCATGATAATCTTTTATATATTTTCCAAAAATTTTATTTTCTAATATAAAATTATGAAATTTTTTAGAAGATTTTCCAAAACAATAAAGACTAAGTAATAAAAAAGGTGTTGTAGGTAATAAAGGTAAAAATATCCCAATGGTTCCTACTATTATAGAAATTAATCCCAAAAATAAAAAAATACTTTTTTTCAATAAAATCACCAACTTTATTTTGAATCTCAAATAATAATAACACTTTTCAAAATTAAAGTCAATCAAAAAAAATAAAATTAAAATATTTTATCAAAAAAATTTTGACATACAAAATTAAATATGATATAAAAAATTATGGAACTTAAATATAATTTAAAATGTGGAAAGGAGATTTATGAAAAAAATATTTTTATTCTATTGTATACTTAATAGTTTAGTCTTAGCACAAGATATTCAACTAGGGCAAAGTATAATAAGCCCAGATTATATTGAAGTAGAAAAATTAAAGCCTACAAAAAATGTAATAGTTATTAATAAACAGGATATCGATGAAAAAGGTTATACTTCTGTTTCTCAAGTCCTAAATGATGTTCCAGGAATAACTGTAGGAACTAGTGCTTGGGGAGAAATTGATATTAGAGGACAAGGAGCAGACCAAGCAGCTAAAAATATTCAAGTAATGGTAGACGGAGCCCCTATAACAACTTTAACAACCCATCCTTATCAAACAAACTATGATGTAATTCCTGTAGAACAAATTGAAAAAATTGAGATTATTCCTGGAGGAGGTTCAGTTCTTTATGGAAATGGAACTTCTGGAGGAGTAATAAATGTAACAACTAATTTAAAAACTATGAATAAGCCTATTAATAAAATAGGATATGAATTCACTAAAGACAAAGAAAAGAAATATTATACAAATTTTGGAACAAAAATAAATGATAATTTATCATTTCAACTAAATTATTCTAAAAGTGATAAAGATTGGTATTTTGTTGATACTTATAGTAACACAGAATATTTTTCCGGAGGATTTAATTATAAAATTTCTAGTAATCAAGCTTTCACTTTCAAATATAGCCACTTTAAAGAGGATGGGCAATTTATAAAAAATATAAGCAAATCTAATTTAGAAGAATTTGGAAAAAATTATAGACCTAAATATTCTAATGTAACAGTTGGAATAGATGAAAATGGTTTGAAAATACAAGAGAAAAAAAGAAGATATCTTTCAAGTGATAGAGAAGATGATAGTTTTAAATTATCTTACGCTTATCAAATAACAGATAATCTCTTATTTACGATAGATGGTTTTTCAAGTGAAGGATATTTTACAAATAATGAAGATGCAGATAATAAAAAAATGGAACAAGAAACATTAGGAACAAAAACAAAATTAAATATAAATTACGGAAATGATAATAGTTTATTAATTGGTACTGATTATTTTAAGCAAACAGCTAATATGAATTACTATGATTATAAGTTCAAAAAAGTTTCAGAAGGAGATATTCCTATAGGGAATCAATATACAGATGGAAATTACATAAAATATAATGGTAAATATACTTATAAAAAAGTTCCATATAATTTTAATTATGAAAGATTTGTAAAAGCTATTTACTTTTTAAATTCAAATAAATTTGGAGATTTTGAATTTACTCAAGGAGCAAGATACGATATTACTGACTGGTCTTTCGATAAAAATGCAAATGATGGAAAAGGTAAAGATAAAAGTCATAGAGTTAATCAAAACTATGAAGTTTCAGCAGCCTATAACTATAGAGATACTGGAAAAGTTTATGCAAGATATGAAAGAGGTTTTACAGGACCAGATGGAATACAAATTTCTGATAAAAAGCTTGATGCAAATGGAAATAGTATTTATGTAAAAACAGAAGCAGAAGATGAAATCTTTCATATGTATGAAATAGGTCTTAGAGATTATATTTTAGGTTCTGCAATAAATCTTACAGGATTTTATACTAAAACAGACAATCAAATGAATAGAGTTTATTTAAATAATAGTCCAAAAGAATCTATAACTGTAAATTACTTGGAAACAGAAAGATATGGAGTAGAATTTACAGCTAACCAAATTTTTGGAAAGTTTTCTTTTGAAGAAGGATATACTTATTTAAAAGGAAAAAGTGATTACAATGATAAAGGAAAAGCTAATATAGGAAAAGTAGATTGGTCTAACAGTGGATTAAAAAAAGTTCCAAAACATATGATTTCTATAAAAGCCGATTATAATCTAACAGATAATCTTTCTACAGGTTTAGTTTGGAAATATACAGGAGGATATAATAATTACTTAAAAGATATAGAGCGTGATGAAGATAGTTTGGTAAAATCTCATACTGTTGTAGATTTTTCAATAAGATACAATAATCCTAATGGTGTTAGTATTTATGGAGGTATAAATAATTTATTTGATAAAACATATTATGGATATGTAGGAGATAATTTTTCTACTGTTATTCCTGAATTTGGTAGAACATATTATCTAGGAGCAAGTTATACTTTTTAATTAATAATTTTTTAATTTTCTAGTATAAATAAAATTTTTAAAATTAAATTTTTCGAAGAGAGATTTTATTTTGGAATATATAATAAAATCTTTCTTTTTTTTATAAAATTTAATAAAAGAAAAACAGTCAATAAAAATTGACTGTTTTAAAAGATTGAAACAAAATAAATTAATGGGCACAAATTTTATATATTTTTTATAAATTATAAATTTAAAAGTTTTTTAAAAGTATTTTTTGCTTCTTCTAAATCTTTTTCATCTGGATGAGTACTTGCATCTTTCCATCTTTTTATTCTTTCAGGATTAGGTCCATGTGGATGGTCTGGTCCAAAAGTTTTTTTCATAAATTCTATTAATTGTGGGTCTATAGCTCCTTGACAATGATAACTTCCTATAATTTCATTTTTATTTTCTTCTAAAACTTTTGATATATTTTTTATGCAATCTTTAGCATGGTCTGAATTTGGATAAGCTCCTAATGTGAAAAAGAATGCTACTTTTTTATTTTTTATACTTTTCATAAAATTTAAAGCTTTTTCATCAGCAGTTCCTTTATCTATCCAAGCTCCAACAATTATTAAATCATAATCTAAATTTTCCACTTGAGAAATATCTTTTAATTCTGAAAATGGAATAACATCAGTTATAGCTTCTGCTACTTTTTTAGTGTTTCCTGTTTTTGTTGAATAAGCAATTAAAGTTTTCATAATTTTCTCCTTTGTCACTGAAATTAATTCTAAAAAATTTTATCACACAAAATTTTGCTTGTCAAATATTTGTTGACAAAAATGAAAAATAAAGTATAATATTTAATTATAACTAACCAAGGAGAAAATATGGAAATTATATTTGAAAAAAGAATGAAATCTCATCATGATGTTGGAGGAATTTTAAATAAGTATCTCGAAAAAAAATAGTTACAGAATCAGATTTAATGGAATTTTTAAATAAAAGTCCAGAAAATATTCCAAGAGCAATATATGTTCATACTCCATATTGTGATAAAATTTGTTCTTTTTGTAATCTTAATAGAAAACAATTACAAGGCAGCTTAGATGAATACTCTAATTTTATTGCTTCTGAATTTAAAAAATATGGAAAAACAAAATATTTTCAAGAAAGAGATTTTGAAGTTATATTTTTTGGTGGTGGAACTCCTACTGTATATAAACCTAATCAATTAGAAACCATACTTAAAAGTATACAAGAAAATGTTTCTTTAGCACCAAAATATGAATTTACTTTTGAAACAACACTTCATAATCTTTCTAAAGAAAAATTAGACATAATGATGAAATATGGAGTTAACAGACTTAGTGTTGGTATCCAATCTTTTTCAGAAGAAGGACGAAAATTTTATAATAGAACTTTCACAAAAGAGGAAACTATTAGTAGATTAAAAAAATTAAAAGAATATTTTAAAGGAGATGTTTGTATAGATATTATTTATAACTATCCTAATCAAAAAGAAGAAGATATAAAAGAAGATGTTAAAATAATCAAAGATTTAGAAATTAGTAGTGCTAGTTTTTACTCTTTGATGATTCATGAAGGTTCTAATCTTTCAAAGGATATAGTAAATGAAAAAGTAAAAATAACAGAAAATTTAGAAAAAGAAAAAAAACTTCATGATATTTTCATAGAAGAACTTTGTGAGGATAAAAAATATTATATACTTGAACTTACAAAAATTGCTAAAAAAAATGGGGATAACTACCAATATATAAAAGTTAGAAATAATGGTGGAGATACATTTCCAATAGGAGTTGGAGCTGGAGGTAATGTCGGAAATATTGGTATTTTTAGAATGAATAAGGATTTATCTTTTTTCTCTAATATATCCAATCTACATAAAAAGTTTAGTTTGCTTTCAGGCCTTTTACAATTCCCAATTATTCATAAAAATGAAATAAAAGAAATATTAGATGAAAAAGAGTATAATTATTTTTTAGATAAAATAAATGAATTTAAAGAAAAGAAATTATTTATTGAAGATGAAAAAGTTTTTATATTTACTAAAGATGGAATTTTTTGGGGAAATAATATTGGGTATGATATTATAAAATATATTATTGAAAAAATTTTTGAAAAATAATTCCTTAAATTTCATAAAATAAAAAAGCTACATTCTTATGTAGCTTTTTTATTTATCCTAGTGCAATATCTAAAATCATCATCAAAACAAATCCAAACATAACACTTAAGGTTCCACTATCTGAATGTTTTGAAAAATTTGCCTCAGGAATAAGTTCTTCTACCACAACATACATCATGGCTCCTGCTGAAAAAGATAAAAGCCATGGCATCAAAGAACCTAAACTAGATGTAATAAAAACTGTCAAAATTCCAAATATAGGTTCTACTATTCCAGATAAACTTCCATAAATAAAAGCTTTAAAAGTTCCAAATCCTTCTCTCCTCAAAGGAAGAGATACAGCTGCTCCTTCTGGAAAATTTTGAATTCCAATTCCTAAAGCTAATCCTATTGCTGAAGCTAAAAAAGAAGGGTCATTAGAATTTTGACTAGCCAAAGCAAAGGAAAGCCCTACAGCTATCCCTTCTGGAATATTATGAATTGTCACAGCTGTTATTAAGAGAGAAGTTCTTTTTAAATTACTGGGAATTCCCTCAGTTTTATTTTCTACAGGATGTAAATGAGGAATTATTTTATCTAAAATCAATATAGTAAATACTCCTCCTAAAAATCCAATAGAAACTGGTATCCAACTTATTATTCCTCTAGCTTCCAAATCTTCAATTGCTGGTACAAGTAATCCAAAAACAGAGGCTGCTATCATAACTCCAGCAGCAAATCCTAAAAAAATTCTTTGTATATCTTCTTTTATCTCTCTTCTAAAAAAGAAAACCATTGCTGAACCTAAAGTTGTCATTAAAAAAATAAATGAAGTTCCTAAAATAGGCCATAGTATATTTAGATTCATAAATCACCTCCAAAAATTATTAATTTATATTATATTTAATTATATCATATTTAATTAAATTTTAAAATATTTTTATTGACAAATTATTTTATAAGTGATATATTTTTATTATAAAATTTTAAGGAGGTAATATTTATGGAAAAAAATTTAAATTTATTTTTAGCTGATTTAGTAGTGGAATATCATAAACTACAAAACTTTCATTGGTATGTAAAAGGAAAAAATTTCTTCCCTCTACATGCTAAGTTAGAAGAGTTATATAATGGAATAAATAAAATGATTGATGAAAATGCAGAAAATATTTTAATAATAGGTGGAAAACCAGTAGGTTCTCTAAAAAGTTTCTTAGCATTATCTGAAATAAAAGAGGAAGAAGAAAAATATCTTTCTGAAGAATATATTTTAAAAGAAATTATAGCTGATTTTGGATATTTATTAGATAAAGTTAAAAAAATTAAAAAAGAAGCTGATGAATTATCTGAATATATAATTTCTGCATCAATGGATGATTATATAAAATATTTCTCTAAAATATTATGGATGTTAAATCAAAGTATGGATGACTAAATCTAAAACTTGAGTGGTTAAATATATGAAAACTAAAATAGAAAAATTAATAAATAATGATACTAAAATTTCTTTTTCAAAAATTTCAAAAGAATTAAATATAAGTTTTTTAGAAGTTTTAAGAAATGTGTCTAATCCACGTGTAAAAACTTATCCTGTTGAAAAAATAGACGAATTATTTGAGATTTTAAATAAGTGGGAAGAAGTGCTTTTACTTGTAGTTACCCCAAATTTTGTCTTAGAAATAAAAGATAAATTCCCACAAGGAAAATATGGGCATGGATTTTTAAATTTTCATGATAAAGAAACTTCTATTGGAGGACACTTATCTGTCAATAATATTAAAGAAATTTTTATAGTGACTGATACTACATTTGGCAAAAAAAGTTGTTCTATAAAATTTTTTGATTCTGATGAAAAGGAAATATTTTCTATATATGTGCCAAGAGATGAAAAAGGACAACTTAGAGAAAAATATTTGGAAATATTTAATTCATTATAAATAACCTTAATTAAAAATTATGAAAGGAAAAAGAAGATGAACAAAAAAATTTTATTATTAGGTTGTTTAATTTCATCCTTAGTATATGGTGGAGAAAAAACAACAGAAATTAAATTAGATGATACAGTTGTAACATCAGTAACAGGATTTGAAACTAGTATTAGAAAAGTTATGGCTAATCCAACTGTTGTAACTTCTAAAGAAATTAAAGAAAAAGGGTATAAAACGGTTTCTGAGATATTAAAAGATATTCCAGCTGTAAATGTTATAGGAAATACTTTTGGTTCTATAGTAGATTTAAGAGGTCAAGGAGGTCTTGATAGTACTTCTTCTGGAGCAAAAGCTAATGTTCAAGTAATGATTGATGGAGTAGCAGTAAATGCTTTAGAAACTTCTATGGTAAGTAGTCCAATAAATACTATAGCAGTTAATAATATTGAAAGAATTGAAATAATTCCTGGAGGGGGTTCAGTTCTTTACGGTTCAGGAACAGCTGGAGGAGTCATTAATATTATTACTAAAAGAGGAGAAGGATTAAGAGGAAATGGTGGATATAACTTTTCTACTTTAGGTTCTCATAAAACTGATGTTTCCTTTGGACAATCTATTGGAAAATTTGACATAGATTTATCATATAACCAAAATGAAGGAAATGGTTATAGAAAAGATTCGAAATTAGATTCAGATTATTTCCAAGGAAAATTAAGATACAATATTAATGATGACCATAATTTAGAATTTAAATATAATAACTATAATGAAAATAAAAATTTATTGGATTCATTAACAAAAGCACAAATAGATGAGGATAGAAAGCAAGGAAATTCTGATAAATATATGGATACAATGGATATTGATAAAGAAGATTTCCAATTAACTTATAATGGAAAACTAAGTGAAAATTTATCAGCCAATGTAATAACTTTTAGAAGTGAAACAGATATGTTAATGAGTATGCCTGGTGAAAGTTCTATGAGACCTGGAAGTCCATTAACTCCTTATAAAATAACTTGGAATTTTAAAGATAAAAAAACAGGAATTAAACCTAAATTAAAATATGCTTATGGAGATGATAGCTCTTTAATTTTTGGATTAGATTATATAAAAAATGATGGTGGAAGATATGGAAAAAATCAAATTCAAGGAATGCCTATGTCTATTTCTATGGGAAATATGGATTTAAATAAAGAAACTTTAGCTGGATTTATTATGAATAATTATAAAATTGGAGATTTTGAATTTAATCAGGGATTTAGATATGAAAATTCAGATTATGAAGTATCAAGATATGGGTCAAAATTTAGTAAAAATACTTCATATACAAAAGATGAAAATAACTATGCTTATGAATTAGGTGGAAGTTATCGTTATTCAGATATTGGTAGAACATATTTAAGATATGAAAGAGGATTTACAACTCCTGCTCCAGCTTTATTAACTAATAAATGGAACAAACAATATAATTTAAATAATTTAGAGTCTGAAACTTATCATAATATTGAATGGGGAATATCAGATTATATTGGAAATACTTCTATTAACTTTGCTCTATTCTATTCATTAATGAATGATGAAATTTATACAAATATGCAAGGAGGAATGGGAGATTTTGATAGCACAATATTAAACTATAATATTGATAAAACTCAAAGAATGGGAGCAGAATTAAAACTTGAACAATACTTTGGAAAATTAACTTTATCTGAATCTTATCAATATATAAATGCAAAAATTAAAGAAGGAAGAGGACAAGCCTTTGATACAAGTGGAAATGTAATAGATACTGGAGATATTTCTGGAAATAAAATAGCAGGAGTACCTGAACATAGACTTACTTTAGGTGCTAGATATGACTTTACTCCAAAATTTAATATTAATGGAGAGGTTGTTTATAATGGAGAATCTTATTTAGATAATAACAATGAAACAGGAAAAAAAGATTCTTACATAGTTACAAATGTTAGATTTAATTATAATGCTGATAATGGATTATCTTTATTTGCTGGAATTAATAATATATTTAATGAAGATTATTATGAATCAATTTCTTATAGTGGTGGAGAATATTTATATGACCCTGCACCAGAAAGAAATTATTACATAGGATTTAGTTATACATTATAATCTAACTTTATAAAAATAAAATTTAATAGGAGCTGGAAACAGCTCCTATTAAATATGTAAGGAAAAAATTTATGAAAATAAAAGAAAATAAATCTTTTAAAAATATACTTCCTTTTATATTAATCATCGGAATAATAGTTGGTGGATTAATTTCAGCAAAAATGGGAGACCAAACAATAACTTTAGAACAAATTTTTAATTTAAAAAATCAAGAGGAATATATAAAAATAATATTACTTGATTTAAGAATTCCTAGAATTTTAATGGGAGTTTTAGTTGGAATGATGTTGGCATCTAGTGGAGTAGTAATTCAAACTGTTTTTCAAAATCCCTTAGCTGACCCCTATATAATTGGAATAGCTGCCAGTGCTACTTTTGGTTCTGTAATAGCTTATATTTTTAATCTTCCAGATTTTATGTATGGAGTTTTAGCTTTTATAATGTCTCTTTTAAGTACTTTCTTAATTTTTAAAATGGCTAAAAAAGGAAATATGATAAATGTTTCAACTTTACTTATAATAGGAATAGCTGTTTCATCTTTTTTAAGTGCTTTTACTTCCTTTGCTATTTATTTAATAGGTGAAGATTCATTTAAAATCACTATGTGGATGATGGGATATTTAGGAAATGCTACTTGGAAAAAAGTTTTCTTTTTAATTCCTCCTCTTATATTTTCTTTATATTATTTTTATATAAATAGAAATAATTTAGATGCTTTATTATCTGGAGACGAAGAAGCTCATTCTTTAGGAGTAGATGTTACAAAATTAAAAACAAGAATTCTTACTGTATCAGCTTTAATTGTGGCTTTTTCAGTAGCTTTTTCTGGAATGATAGGTTTTGTTGGTCTAATAATTCCTCATATTATAAGAATGATAACAGGTCCTTCTAATTCTAAATTAATTCCTAATGCTTCTTTGGCTGGTGGATTTTTTCTCTTAATCTGTGATACTTTTGGAAGAATGTTTTTATCTCCTACTGAAATTCCTATTGGAGTTGTTACTTCATTTTTCGGAGCTCCATTCTTCTTGTATTTAGCCTTAAAAAATAAAAGGGGGATGTAATGGAAGAAGCAATTAAAATAACTAACTTAAGTTTTTCCTATGGTGATAAAAATATTTTAAAAAATATAACCTTAAAAATTGAAAGAAATAAAGTAATAGGAATTCTTGGTCCTAATGGTTGTGGAAAATCTACACTTTTAAAGAATATTTTAGGGTATCTAAATAAAAATAATGAGAATATTGAAATTTTTCAGAAAAAAGAAAAAGAATATACTCAAAAAGAAAAAGCTAAAATAATGGCTTTAGTTCCTCAAAAATCTAGTTTATCAAGTCCTATGTCTGTAATAGATTTTGTGACTATGGGAAGACTTCCACATTTAAAAAATTCTTGGGAAGGATATTCAAAAAAAGATTTTGATATTGCTTTTGAAACTTTAAAAATATTAGGACTTGAAAAATTTTCTAATAGAATCGCTCTAAGTTTATCTGGAGGAGAATTTCAAAGAGTGTTATTAGCTAGAGCTCTAACTCAAGAACCAAAAATTTTACTTTTAGATGAGCCAACATCAGCTTTAGATTTAAATCATGCTGTTGACCTTATGGGAAGAGTAAAAAAACTTGTAAAAAACCATGATATAACAGCAGTAGCTGTATTACATGATTTAAATTTGGCTTCTATGTTTTGTGATAAATTATTTTTAATAAAAGATGGGAAAGTTGCTTATAAAGGTACTCCAAAAGAAGTTTTAACTGAAAAAATATTAGAAGATGTATATCAATTAAAATCAAAAATAATTTATGATGAAAATGATAAACCTTATATAATACCATTAGAAAAATTTTAGGAGGAAGAATGGGAAAAAAATTAGGAGTAGTTTTAGGATTTTTATTAATAAATATATTCAGTTTTTCTCTTGAAATAAAAGAAAATACTGTTTATGGATATCAAAATAATAATATTCTATTAAAAAAATATAATAGAATTGTAGTAACAGACCCAGCTGTTATAGAAACTATGTATATGCTAAATGCTCAAGATAAAATAGTTGGAATAGCTGGAACAAAAAATAGTAAAATTTGGCCTTATGAAGAAACGAAAAAATTATTAACTGTTGGAAATACTGCTAAACCTAGTTTAGAAAAAATAATTGCTTTACAACCTGATTTAGTAATAGTTAATGGAATGTCTATAGGGCTAGCTGATTCTTTAAAATCTAAAAATATCCCTGTTCTTATAAATGATGGAACAAAAGATTTTAAAAATATTTTAGAAAGTATAAAAATTTTCGGAAAACTTTTTGATAGAGAAAAAGAAAGTGAAAATTTATATAAAGAAAGTAAAGAAAAATTAAAAATTTTAGAAGAAAGAAAAAAACTTAAAGAAATAAAAGGAGTAATTCTTTATTCAACAAATCCAATGATGGGATTTTCTAAAGAATCTTTACCAGGACAAGTTTTAGAATTAATAGGAGTTAAAAATATAACAGATGGATTAATTGGAGAAAGACCAATAATTTCTCCTGAATATTTATTATCTGAAAATCCTCAAATAATTATGGGAGCAATGTCCATATCTTCTGTTAAAAGTATAAAAGAAGCCAATCCTTTTATAAAAAATACTATAGCTGGAAAAAATAATAATATTTTTATTGTGGATTCTTCTAAAATACTTAGAGGCTCACCTAGAATATTTAATACTATGGAAGAATTAAAAAAGGAAATAGAAAATGCAAAAATATAAAATACTTTTTAAATATTATCTTCTTGAGAAAAAATTATTAATAATATTTTTATTTTTTGGAGTTTTAGTTACAGTTTTAGATTTAATAACTCCTATTATTGTAAAAGAAATAATAGATGTTATACTCCCTGAAAAAAATCTAAAAAAATTATTTCTTTTTTCTGGACTTGTATTATCATTTTATGTATTAAGAGCTTTTTCTTTTATAATTTCAGCAAGTCGTGGACAACTTATGGGAAATAAATTAAAATTTCATATGAGAAATGATTTAATAAATCATTTTCTTAAACAATCTAATAAATTTTTTAAAGAAAAAAATTCTGGTGAGTTAATTTCAAGAATTACCGGAGATTTAGAAAATCTTTCTATTTTATTATATAAAGGTTTAGAAGATTCTCTTTCAACTTCTTTATCCTTAATTGGTTCTTTTATATTGATGTTTAGTTTTAACCCTATATTAGCTTCATTTGTATTTATTCCTCTACCTCTAGCTATTGTATTTATCTATATATTAAATCAAAAACTAAAAAAAGGGTATTTAGAAATAAGAGAAACAACTGGTAATTTTATAAGCCTAATAAATGACATTTTCAAAGTAATTTTTTTTATAAAAGATAATAATCTTGAAAATATAAATAAAAATAAGTTTATAAAAGCTAATGAAAATGTTTTAGAAATCGAAAGAAAAAATTTTTTAAATTCTTCTTACTTAGTATCTGGAATTGTTTTTTATACACAATTTATTCAACTACTTTTAATTTTTGTTGGAGGAATTTTATATATTAAATCTGATTTGAGTCTTGGAATTATTTTCTCTTTTTTACTTTTAGTTGATAGATTTAAAGTATCTTTAATGAGATTTATAGGTCTTATTGATTTATATCAAAAAGGAATTGTTGGAATATTGAGATTTAATGAAATCATGTCTATAGATACCAGTTTACCTGAAGGTACTATTGATTTAGGAGAAGAATTTAAAAGTTTAGAGTTTAAAAATGTCAGTTTTGGTTATAATAAAGAAAAACTTATAATAAAAAATATAAACTTTAAAATTAATAAAGGGGAAAAAGTAGCTATAGTGGGACAAAGTGGAATGGGAAAAACAACAATTTTTAATCTAATAAAAAGAAATTATTTCCCTACAAGTGGAGATATTTATATTAATAATATAAATATAAAAGATATTCAAACAGAATCCCTATTAAAATTACTCGGAATAATTACTAAAGATAATAGTTTATTTAACACAACCATATTAGAAAATATAAATATTATAACTCCTTTAGAATCTTCTTATGAAAAAATTGTTGAAGCTTCTAAAAAAGCTTGCATTCATGATAAAATTATGAGTTTTCCCGAAAATTATAAAACATTATTAGGAATTAATGGAATAAATATGAGTACAGGTGAAGAACAAAGACTTTCTTTGGCTAGAATATTTTTAAAAAAAGCTAAACTAATTATGCTAGATGAAGCCACTTCTGGCCTAGATAATATAACAGAAAATGAGATTATGAAAAATATCAAAGATATCTTTAAAGATGAAACAGTGATAACTATAACTCATAAATTTTCCCTTTTAAAAGATTATGATAAAATTATTTTAATAGAAAAAGGAAAAATTATAGAAGAGGGCGATTTTTCCTCTCTTATTGAAAATAAAAAGAAATTTTATAAAATAATAAATTCTTAACTTTATAAAAATTTTTATAATATTAAAAAGAGTTATTATATTATTAACAAAAATATAATAACTCTTTTTATTTTTTAATTATAATTTACCTATAAAATCTTTGTTTTCTCTCATCTCTAACTTTTTCTTTAAAACTAATATGAATATATCTTTTTTGTCTATAATAGATTATTTGGTCATAACTATAACCAGACCTTATTATTCTATTAAAAGCTTCCCATAAATTTCCATCTACAGTAAAATCCACAGCTAATCCTTTTGTATGAGCTGATGTTCTACTTCCACCTATTCTTTTATTTATTCTTCCACTTCTATACCAACTATTTATATGTATTGGCTCTCCTACTATTTTTCTTATTTTTTCCATTCTTTTAGCTGTTTTTTTTATCCTTCTAAAATCATCTCTGTGAGGATAATTTTTTATATGTTTTTTAGACCCATATCCACTATGTACAGCTTCATAATAAGTAAAATGTTCAGATATTTTTTCATTTGGTCTTTTCTTTACATTCCAACATCCTGTAAATAAAAATAAAAGCATTAAAATATATACAAATCTTTTCATATTTTTCCTTCCTAATTTAAAATTATATTTGATTATAACATATATTTTTATTTTTTTCAAAAATATATAACGGCATTTTTTTCTAAAATAAGGAAAATTTTTCCGCCATTTTTTTCTTCATCACTCTCATTTATATATAAAAATTTCTTTTTTTATAAAAATTCAGCCTATTTTTAAGTGGCACACTTCTTGCTTATTTTATTTATAATAAAAAATTTTAGGGGGGTATTTGTAATGATACAATTAAAATTGGATATGTTTCAAACATTAGCTTTAACAGTCTTACTTATTTGGTTAGGAAATTATTTAAGAAATAAATTTCCTATTTTGAAAAAATATTGTATTCCATCTGCTGTTGTTGGAGGACTTTTATTTTCTATATTAACTTGTATATTATTTGTTAATAATATAGCTAGTGTATCTTTTGATAGTAAAACAACTAATACTTTATTCTATTGTGTATTCTTTGCTGCTAGTGGAGCTGCTGCTGGATTAGGACTTCTTAAAAAAGGTGGTAAATTAATTCTTGTCTTCTCAATATTAGCTGCTGTTACAGCCTTTTTACAAAATGTATTAGCTGTTGGTCTTGGTAAAGCATTAAGTGTTAAACCTTTAATCGCTTTAATGACTGGTTCAATTCCTATGACAGGAGGACATGGAAATGCTGCCTCTTTTGCCCCAATCGCTGAAGAAATGGGAGCTGTAGGAGCTGTTGAAGTGGCTATTGCTGCTGCTACTTTCGGATTAATTTCTGGATGTATTGTAGGAGGACCTATTGGTAATTTCTTAGTTCAAAGACATGGACTAAAAGGAAGTGCTACAGCTGAAGAAATTGCTGAAATGGAAAAAGCAAGTCAAAAGAATTTTATTGTTAATAAAGATAGATCTTTAAAAGCAGTTTGTCTAATGTTCTTAGCTTGTGGATTTGGTTCTATATTATTTGCACTTCTAAAAAAAGTTTTACCTGGTGTAAGTTTACCAATTCACGTTTTATGTATGTTAGGTGGATTAATTATAAGAAATGTTTATGATATGGTAATTGGTGAAGATGAAGCTCTATACGAATCTATAGATATTGTTGGAGAAATATCTCTTGCTATGTTTGTTACTATGTCTATCATGACAATGAAATTATGGCAATTAGCTGATTTAGCTATCCCAATGATTATACTTCTATTTGCTCAAGTAGTATTAATGGTTATCTTTGCTGTATTCATCACTTATAAATTCTTAGGTAAAGATTATGATGCTGCTGTAATGGCTGTTGGACATACTGGATTTGGATTAGGAGCTGTACCTGTTTCTATGGCAACTATGAAAACTGTTTGTGATAAATATGGATATTCTAAAATAGCATTCTTCGTTGTTCCAGTTATTGGAGGATTAATTAGTAACTTTACAAATGCCGCAATTATAACATATTTCCTAAATTTATGTAATAAATTATAAAATTTAGAAATTAAATATTAATATAAAAAACTGCTAGAAATTTCTAGCAGTTTTTTTATATAATAATTTTTTATTTTTATAAATTCTTTATTAAAATATAATTATTAAATTTTTTAATAAAAAATTTTAAATGAACTTATTTCTATTATTTATTTTTAAAAAATATTTATTCCAAATACTAAAGAAACTTGGTCTAATTTATCATCTTCCATTTTAGTTTGTGAATATAAAAGTTCAGCCTGCATATTTAAAAAATTTAATCCAACTCCAGCTCCATAATATGTAGAAGCATCTTTTCCTTTATAGTTATCATCACTATATAATACTGTTCCTACTTTTCCTACTAAATATGGTTGTAAAAATACTGGAAAGAAATTATATTTTACTATTCCATAAACTGGTACTGTTTCTACTTCAACATCATCTATATTTTTATTATAAGCTATTCCTACTCCTAAATCAGCAATAGCAAAAGATTGTGTTACTTCTAATCCTAAACTAGGAGCATATTTACTAAATTTATTTGTTTCTTTATTATAAGAAGATGAATTTGTTATAGCTCCTACTCTAAAATGTGTATCTAAAGCCAAAATATTTATAGAAAATAATAAAAATATTCCAAAAATTATTTTTTTCATAATCCCTCCTTTTAAAACTTTAATAATTATTTAATTTCTCTCTTGTATTATAATTATACCACATTTTTATTTTTTTCCAAAATTAGAAAAAGAACTAGTAAAACTAGTCCTTTTTCTTCTGTGTTTATCTAATAAATTATTATAGAGGCTATTTTAAATAAACTTTCATCAATAAATCTCCAACTTTTACTTCGCCACTGGCTTTTATTTCTATCTTTTCTACCATATCCATAGAGCTTATTATTATTGGAGTTTTTACTGATTTAGCATTAGTTTTTATAAATTCTAAATTATATTCTACTAATTTTTCACCTTTTTTAACATCACCAGGATTAACTATTCTTTTTAAGCCTTCACCTTTTAATTTAACTGTATCTACTCCAAAATGTATTATCATTTCTAAACCCTCTTTTGTTTCAATACTTACAGCATGATTTGTTTCAAATATATCTATTTCACAATCTAAAGGTGAATAAATAGCTCCTTCTTTTGGGTCAATAGCACATCCATCTCCTATCATCTTTTGTGAAAAAGCTTCATCTGGAACTTCTTCTAATGAAATTACTTTACCATTTAGCGGAGAATAAATCTCTACTATTTTTTCATCTTTCTTTTTACTTTTAAATATATCAAATAATCCCATCGCTATACTCCTATTTATTATTTTCCTGTCATTTTCTTTAAATCATTACAAATAAATTGTGCTTTTGCTCCAAATATAGCTTGAACTCCATTTTTTCCAACTTTTAAAACACCTGAAGCCCCTAATTTTTTTAATTCAGCATCTTTTACTAAAGATGTATCAGCTACTTCTACTCTTAATCTAGTTATACAAGCATCTAATGATTTTAAATTTTCTGTTCCACCTAAAGCATTTAAAACTCCAACAGCTAATTCTTTTTCTCCAATATCTTCTTTTTCAGTTACAGATGTTGTTTCATCTCTTCCTGGAGTCATTAAATTAAATTTTCTTATTGCAAATCTAAATCCAAAATAATAAATAACTGCTAAACATAATCCTACTACTATAACCATATACCAATGATTATTAAATCCATTAGTTCCTGGAAAAACTCCAAAAACAATATAATCAATTAATCCACCAGAAAAAGTCATTCCTATTCTAACATCAAATAAATTCATTAACATAAATGATAATCCAGCAAATAGACAATGAATTCCATATAATACTGGAGCTACAAATAAAAATGAAAACTCTAATGGTTCAGTTATTCCTGTTAAGAAAGATGTTAGTGCTGCTGAAAATAAAATTCCTCCAGCTATTTTTTTATTAGCTGGTTTTGCCTCATGATACATAGCCAAAGCAGCTGCTGGTAATCCAAACATCATAAATGGGAATTTTCCTGTTAAAAATTTTCCAGCTCCTTGATAAGTTACACTTGAAAAATTTGTTACTCCATCTTTAACCATTGCAAACCATATTCTTTGGTCTCCATTAATTACTTCTCCAGCTTTATTTATATATTCTCCAAATTGATACCAGAATGGTGAATAAAATATATGATGTAACCCTAAAGGAATTAAAGCTCTTTCTGTTACTCCAAATAAAAATGTTGAAATATTTGTGTTTGTTTCATTAGCAAAATAACTTAATTTTTCTAACCCTATTTGAAATGGTGTCCAAATAACAGGCATAGCCATTCCAATTAAAAAAGCTAAAATCGCTGTCATTATTGGAACTAATCTTTTTCCAGCAAAAAATCCTAAAAATGGAGGTAGCTCTGTTTTATAAAATTTCTTATAACATATTGCTGCTATAACTCCTGATATTAATCCTCCAAAAACTCCAGTTTGTAATGTTGGAACTCCCATTACCATAGCAAATGCTTTATTTCCTGTAGCTATTCCAGCTTCTGCTCCTGATACTATTCCCATTGTAGTATTCATAATTAAAATAGCTACTACAGCTGATAATCCAGCTACTCCATCTCCACCAACTAATCCTATGGCTGTTCCTACAGCAAATAATAAAGGTAAGTTACTAAAAATTATATTTCCTGCTTGTTCCATCAAAGGAATTCCCAATTTATTTCCAAAGGCCAAAAATAATCCAGCTGCTGGTAATATGGCAATTGGTGTCATTAAAGCTTTTCCTACTTTTTGAATTTCTGCAAATGCTTTCATCAAACCATCTCCTTTTTTATATTTTTACTTGATTTTTTAAATTTTTTGAGTAATTTTTTTTAAATTCAACTCTTTTTCTTATTCTATTCTTTTTTTCTGAACATTTTTATATTATCATATCCTTTCAAAAAAAGTCAATATTTTTTTCAAAAAAAATGAGCCTTTTTATAGATAATTTTTTTAGTGTTGATTTTTTATATATAATATAGTATCATATTATTATATTTATATTTCATTATTTTTATTATTAATATGGAGAATGTTTTATGAATTTTAATGACGAAACTAAATTAAAAAGATTCAAAATAATTGAGCCTTTTTTAAAAAAAGAAAAAAAGCTTAAAGAAATTGAAAGTGAAACAGGAATATCATATGCTACACTTAAAAGATGGATTAAGTCTTACAAAGAAAAAGGCGTTCTTGGATTAGAAAAAAAAGAGAGAGAGGATAAAAATTCTTATAAATCAATAGATGAAACTGGAGTTGACTTAATAAAAAAAATTTATTATAAAGAGGGAGAGTCTAATTTATCTAAACTTTATAATAATTGTCAAAAATATTTAAAAGAAAAAAACTATAATATAAGTTATCCTACTTTTTATAGAATTTTAAATAATATTGATGGTTTTTTCAAAAAAACAACCTCATATCATCTTTCTAAAATAAAAAAATCAAATGAAATTTTTGTTGTTATTGAAACTCCTTTATATATAATGGTCCAAACTCATAAGGTTGTAGTTCCAACTCTTATACTTATGTTCGATGCTTCTACTTTAGATATTATAAACTATTCTTTAAATACTGAACCAACTAATATTTATTCTATTTTAGGTTTTATGAGAGAAAGTATATTAAAAATCTCTTCTCTAACAGAAAAACTTTCTAAACCTAAAGAGATATTACTTGATTCTGATATTAATATTTCTAAAAATATATCTAAGAAAATTTTTGATAAAACTAATATAAAAATTACAAATTATCAAAATACAGATAAAGAAATTGAGAAATTTGTCTCACTTTTGAAAGAAGATTTATATAAAATTTTTACTGATAAAAATAAAATATTTTCTTTTAACTCATTAGAAACTTTCTTAGATTCTTATATATATCTTGATGAAAGTAAATATAATTATATTATTGATTATAAAATTTTAGAGAATAAAGTTTTATTTAGAGAATTAGATATTTTCTTACAATCAACCACTAGAAAAGTTACCAGCTCTAGTATAAGATTTAAAAACAATATTTTTAAATTAAAATTACTTGAAAAATTAGAAGGATTAGACATTGAAATTAAATTTAATCCTATAAATTTAAATATTTTTTATTTATTTTTTAAAAATGAATTTTTAGGAGTTATAACTGCATAAAATTTATCAAAACTAATATAAAACAATAGGACTATTGCACTTTATAACAAGAAAATTTGCAATAGTCCTATTTTTATTTTAAATAAAATATTAATTTTTTTATTAGCTTTTTAAATATTTTTTTAAATATTTACCTGTATAACTTTTTCTTGATTTTGCTACTTCTTCTGGAGTTCCAACTTTTACAATAGTTCCTCCTCCGCTTCCACCTTCTGGTCCAATATCTATTATATAATCTGCTGTCTTTATAACATCTAAATTATGCTCTATTATTACAACAGTATTTCCTTTTTCTACAAGTCTATTTAAAACTTCTAACAATTTTTTTACATCATCAAAATGTAATCCTGTAGTTGGTTCATCTAAAATATATATTGTTTTTCCTGATGAAGTTTTAGATAATTCAGAAGCTAATTTTATTCTTTGAGCTTCTCCACCTGATAAAGTTGTAGCTGGTTGTCCTAATTTTATATAACCTAATCCCACATCAACTAAAACTTTTAATTTTCTTTGTAGAGATGGAATATTTTGAAAAAATTCATAAGCTTCATTGATACTCATATTTAAAACATCTGATATAGTTTTTCCTTTATAATAAACTTCTAAAGTTTCCTTATTATATCTTTTTCCATGACATACATCACATTCTACATATACATCTGGCAAGAAATTCATCTCTATTTTTATAATTCCAGCTCCTTGACAAGCTTCACATCTTCCACCTTTTACGTTAAAAGAAAATCTTCCTTTTTCATACCCTTTCATCTTTGCATCTTTTGTTTGAGCAAATATCTCTCTTATCTCATCAAAAACTTTTGTATAAGTAGCTGGGTTTGAACGAGGAGTTCTTCCAATAGGGCTTTGGTCTATATCAATAACTTTGTCAAGATTTTCTAATCCCTCTATTTTATCATATGACAGAGGATAAAGTTTTCCATTATTCAATTCATTAAAAAGTATTGGAAATAGTGTTTGATTTATAAGAGTTGATTTTCCACTTCCACTTACTCCTGTTACAACAGTCATTACTCCTAATGGAATTTCAACATCTATATTTTTTAAATTATTTCCTCTAGCTCCATATAATTTTATAGTCTTAGAAAACTCTCTTCTTATTTTAGGAACTTCTATCTTTTTTTCACCTCTTAAATATTCACCTGTAAGAGATTTTTTACTTTTCTTTATATCCTTTGGAGTTCCAAAAGCAACTAATTCCCCACCGAACTCTCCAGCCCCTCTACCTAAATCAAGTATCCAATCAGCTTGATTCATTGTGTCTTCGTCATGTTCTACTACAACTAGGGTATTTCCAATATCTCTAAGTCTGTTTAAAGATTCTAAAAGTTTATCATTATCTCTTTGATGTAAACCTATACTTGGTTCATCTAATACATATAAAACTCCTGTTAATCCAGAACCAATTTGTGTAGCAAGTCTTATTCTTTGACTTTCTCCACCAGATAAAGTTTTTGTTCCTCTAAAAAGTGATAAATAGTCTAACCCAACATTTATCATAAATTTTAATCTTTCTCTAATCTCTTTTAAAATCTCTTTGGCAATTTTTTCTTGTTTTTCTGTAAGAGTTAAATCATTAAAAAAGTCCAAAGCTTCTTTTATACTTAATTGACAAATATCTATTATATTTTTATCATTTATAGTTACTGCTAAAACTTCATCTTTTAATCTTTTTCCATGACAATATTTACACTCTTTTTCTATCATAAATTTATTTTCTAACTCTTCTTTTTGAGCTTCAGAAAAACTTTCTTTATATCTTCTTTCTAAAGCTTTTACAATTCCATGAAATTCTCTTAAACCATGAAAAGAAAAATCTCCTCCCTCATAATCAAATCTGTATTTTTTATTTGTTCCATGAAAAATAATATCTACTTTGTCTTTTGGTAAATCTTTAACAGGTATTGTGCAATCTATTTTAAAAGTTTTACACATGGCCAAAAACATCTCCCATGTCCACCCTTTTCTTGTAGAAGCTCCTGGTATATATATTCCTCCATCTAAAATAGATAATTTTTTATCTATAAAAAGTTTATTTTCATCTATTTCTAAATTTTGCCCTATCCCATTACAATGAGGACAAGCTCCATAAGGAGCATTAAAAGAGAATAATCTTGGAGTAAGTTCTGGTATACTTACATCATCATGATAGGGACAAGCATAATTTTCACTATATAGATTATCTACTCCATCTACATTTACAATTATTTTTCCCTCTGATAATTCAACTCCAGCCTCAATAGATTGAGTTAATCTTGTTTCAAATTCTTTGTCATCTTTTTTTAATACAAGTCTATCTATTACAACTTCTATATTATGTCTTTCATTTTTATCAAGATTTATTTCATCTTCTAAATAAAGAATCTCTCCGTTTACTCTAGCTCTTACAAATCCTTTTTTTACTAAATTCAAAAATAAATTTTTATGTGTCCCTTTTTTATCTTTTACAACAGGTGCTAATATTATCATTTTAGATTTTTCTGAAAATTTTTCTAAAATATTTTCTACAATTTCCTCAATACTTTTTCTACTAACTTCTGTTCCACATATTGGACAATGAGCTTTTCCAATATGAGCAAATAGAAGTCTCATATAATCATATATTTCTGTAACTGTTCCAACTGTAGACCTTGGATTTTTATTTGTAGTTTTTTGTTCAATAGAGATTGCTGGTGAAAGTCCTTCAATGGAATCTACCTCTGGTTTTTTCATTTGACCTATAAATTGTCTAGCATAAGCTGAAAGACTTTCTACATATCTTCTTTGCCCCTCTGAATAAATTGTATCAAAGGCAAGAGAAGATTTTCCACTTCCACTTACTCCTGTTACTACTACAAATTTATTCTTAGGAATTTCTACATCTATATTTTTTAAGTTATGTTCTCTAGCACCTTTTATCACTAATTTATCTAACATCTCTCACCTCAATTTTATATTTATATGTATATAAAATTATAAATTTATATATAAATATATTAACTTTTATGTTATAATCTAATCATATTTTATTTTAGGAGTATAATTATGAAAATACTTGGTATAGACCCTGGTACAGCAATAGTAGGGTTTTCAATAATAGAATTAGAAAATTCATCTTTAAAACTTTTAGACTATGGTTGTATCTATACAGATAAAAATCTTTCTATGAATGATAGATTACTAATAATTTTTAATGAACTTGAAAAAATTATTAATAAATATTCTCCAGACCACATGGCTATTGAAGAGTTGTTTTATTTTAAAAATAATAAAACTGTTATTTCTGTAGGAGAAGCCCGTGGGGTTATCTTATTAGCTGGTAAAAAAAATAATCTTTCTATCTATGAATATACACCATTACAAGTAAAAATAGGAATTACTGGTTATGGAAAAGCTGACAAAAAACAAGTTCAGCTTATGGTTAAAACTATTTTAAAATTAAAAGAAATTCCTAAACCTGATGATGCAGCTGATGCTATAGCCATAGCTATAACTCATATTAACTCTTTAAAAACTTTACAATACTCAAATATTTCTTCATCAGTTCTTTCTACAAAAAATCTTTCTAAAACAAAAATGTCAGTTAAAGAGTTTAGAGAATTATTATTAAATTCTAAATAAAAAAGAACAGGAGACCTGTTCTTTTTATTTTTCTTATTTAGCTTCCATATAACGCTTTTCGATTAAATCCCAATTTACTATTGTCATATATTTTTCTATATAAGTTGGTCTTAAATTTTGATAGTCTATATAATAAGCATGTTCCCATACATCTATTGTAAGTAATGGTTTGTAACCATCTTTTAATGGAGTATCTTGGTTTGCAGTTTTTATTATTTGTAATTTTCCATCTTTTAAAACTAACCAAGCCCAACCAGAACCAAATAAAGTTGTTGCTGCTGCTTTAAATTCTCCTACAAATTTTTCAACACTTCCAAAATCCTCTTCTATTTTAGCTTTTAATTCCCCTTTTAACTCTGTAGAGTTTGGTTTTGTTAAAGCTTGGAAATAGAAATTGTGGTTATAAACTCCTCCACCATTATTTGTTACTGCTGTTAATACATCAGCTGGTACTTTATCTAGATTTGATAATATTTCTTCTATTTCAAGATTATGTAAAATTTCAGCCTTTTCTAAAGCTGCATTTAAGTTATTTGTATAAGCATTAAGATGTTTATCTCTGTGGAACTCTAAAGTTCTTTGACTAATAGCTGGTTCTAAATCTGTATAACTATATGGTAATTCTAATAAACTAAATGGATATTTCATTTGTAACCTCCCTAAATTTTTCTTTACATTTTTATAATGATTACAACTTATAATACATTTTACCATATTTTTTTATTTTTTACAAGTTTTTAACCAGATTTCTATTTTATTTTTTCAATTTCTATATAATTTATATTTTTATTAAATTTATTTAAGAATAATTGTTCAAACTCTGTTAAAACATTATCAATAGCTTTTTCACTTTTATGTAAATCATTAGTGTGGTAAACTACTTTATAATTTTCTAACTCTTTTGATAATTCTAATACATCTAAATAATATTGGTCATGGTCTGTTTTAAAGAATAATTTTCCTCCAACTTTTAAAACTTTATCTAAAGTTTCAAACAAAGGTTTTTGAATTATTCTATTTTTTTCATTTCCTTCCCATGGGTCAGGGAAATTTATATACATTCCTTGTATCTCTCCCTCTCCTATAAAATCAAGAATTTGTTCTCCAAATCTTCTTAAGAAAACTACATTTTTTAAATTAAAATTTTTAGATTTTCTAGCTGATGAATGTAATCTTTTAAATCTTAACTCCATAGCCATATGATTTCTCTCAGGATATTTTTGACACATTCCTATGGCAAAATTTCCACTACCTGAACCAATTTCTATATATATTGGGTTATTATTTCCAAAAAATTCATTCCATCTATTTTTATATGAATCCATTAAATCACTATCATACATTATGTATTCTGGAAACTCTTTTAATCTTTCCATATATGGATTATAATGTTTTTTAGGCTTTTCAAAAAAATGTTCCCAATATTCTTTTTCTTTTATTTCTTTCATTCTCCCTCCAAAATCATAAATCATTTACTATTTTCTCTGCCACATTTTTATTAGCATTGAAAAATTCCTCTATCTCTTTCTCTTTTGAATTTTCTTTTTCTATTTTTAAGATTATTTCATATATTTCATCAGAATTTTTTACTTCATAACCTATCTCTCTTCTAAGAATTTCTTTCGCTATATCCTTTACATTTTGTAAATACTCTCCAAAAATTGGCGTTTTTCTGTAAAATAAAGGCTCTAATAAACTATGTCCTCCAATATTTACTAAAGTCCCTCCTACAAAAGATATATCTGCTATAGAGTAAAACTTTCTTAAAACTCCCATTTTATCAACAATTAATATTTTATAATCATGTTCTTCTATATTAGTTTGTTCTTCTAATTCACTAAATTTTTTATAATTAATTCCCATATTTGTTATTGTACTTTCTAATTTAGGAATTCTATCTAAATGTCTAGGAACTAATACTAATAGATAATCTTCTAATTTTTTTAAAGCTTCTATTATTATTTCATCTTCCCCTGTTCTTGTACTTCCAGCTACAAATATTTTTTTATCTTTTGCTAAAATTACTTTTTTTAATTGTTCTTTTTCATCAAAAGAATAATTTTGTAATTCTATATCAAATTTTAAATTTCCTGTAACTATGACTTTTTCAGGAGTTGCCCCTAAACTCTCAAATCTCTCTTTATCTATTTCTGTTTGGACATAATATTTTTCTATTTTATTAGTCAATAAACTTTTTAAAATACCTTTTATCTTTAAGTATTTCTTATAACTTTTATCTGATATTCTTCCATTAACTGAAAATATTTTTCCTTTTTTATAAGCCAAATTTATTAAATTAGGCCAAATTTCAGTTTCAATAAGAATCAATCCCTTAAGGCTAATAGTTTTTAAGATTTTATTTATTATAAAATAATCATCTAATGGAAAATATATTACTTTTACTCTATTATTTACTGAATATTTTTTTATAGCTGTTTCATATCCTGTATCTGTAAAAGTACTTATCAATATCTCTTCATCTTTTTTTTCAAGAATTTTTTTCACTAAAGAATCTGTTAAATTTACCTCTCCTACAGATGAACAGTGAATCCAAAAATATTTATTATCACTTTTTAAAAATTCAAAGTTTTGAGAAAATCTCTTTTTTATAAATTCTCTTTTTTTTCTATCAAATATACATACAAAGAATAATATTATATATATAATCACTCTTAAAAAATTATATATCATATTTCTCTCCATCTCTCTTAGCTTTTTGTTGTCTTGCTACTCCTATAAATACTCCTAATTTAGCTACTGTTTCTTCAATAGTATCTCCATCAGTATTTATCTCAACAGCATCTTCTGCTTTTTTTAATGGTCCTTCTTTACGAGTAGAATCTATAAAATCTCTCTCTAATATTCCAGCTAGAACTTTATTATACTCCTCTTTTATCCCTTTTTCTTCATAATCTTTCATTCTTCTTCTAGCTCTTTCTTCCGGAGAAGCTACTAAAAAAATTTTTAAATCAGCATCTGGAAAAACTACTGTTCCAATATCTCTACCATCCAATATAACATCTTTTCCAGAACTTATCTTTCTTTGTAACTCTACCATTTTTTCTCTCACTTCTTTTATTTTAGCTACATAAGAAACTAAACCTGTAACTTCTGGAGTTCTTATCTCTTTAGATACATCTTTTCCATTTAAATAAAAACTATCTCTATCTATATCAATATTTATTAAAGGTAGATGTTTTTCAATATTTCCTTTTTTATTTAGGCTTATATTATTTTCTAAAAAATATAAGGCACACATTCTATACATAGCTCCTGTATCTAAATAAGTCATTGAATATTTTTTAGCCAAAATTTTAGCTACTGTACTTTTTCCACTTCCTGCTGGTCCATCTATTGCTACTATAAAATTTCTCATAACTTCCCTCCCAATTTATCTATTTTTCATTAAAATAGCTCTCCACTCTTTATCAGCTTTTACTTCTAAAATTTCTAAACCTATTTCATTTATAGCTTTTTTCATCTCATCTAATTTATCCTCTATTATTCCAGAGAATATTATAATTCCATCCTCTTTTACTACTCTTGATATATCTTTAAGAAGTATTAGTAATACATCAGCCAAAATATTAGCCACAACTACATCAAATTTTT
Source organism: Fusobacterium sp. FSA-380-WT-3A (assembly GCF_012843705.1). Classification (NCBI taxonomy): domain Bacteria; kingdom Fusobacteriati; phylum Fusobacteriota; class Fusobacteriia; order Fusobacteriales; family Fusobacteriaceae; genus Fusobacterium; species Fusobacterium sp. FSA-380-WT-3A. The sequence goes on from NZ_JABAFQ010000007.1 coordinate 29,827, forward strand.
TATCTTTTACTACTGATATTAAATCTCCCACATAAGCTTTTGCCTTTTCTTTATCAACTTTATTTAAAGCTAAGTTTTCTCTAGCTACTTCTACAGCCATTGAATCTATATCAGTTCCTACAATCTCTTTTGCTCCTAATTTTTCAGCAGCTATCATCAATATTCCTGAACCTGTTCCAACATCTATTACAGTATCATCAGAAGATATATTTTCTTCCATAAGTTTTATACATAATGAAGTTGTTGGATGAGTTCCTGTTCCAAATGCTCTTCCTGGGTCTAATTCAATCACAAGCTCATTTTCTTGAGGCTCATATTCTCTCCAAGTAGGTTTTACAACAAATCTCTCACTTATTTTTTGAGTATAGAAATATTTTTTCCAACTGTTTTGATAATCTTCTTCATCATATTCAAAAAATTCTATACTATATATAATATCATCTCTATCTTGAAACTTATTATCAAAAGCTTCACTAATAGCCACTTTTCTTCTTTCTGAATAAGGATTTATTGGAAAATAAGCTGATACAGCATTTTCAACCATTAAAAATTGTTTTTCATCTTTATAATAATCTAAAGAATTTTTATGTGTCAATGGCTCTTCTATTTTTAAACCTGTAGCACCAAAGTCGTAAAATACATCTCCTATTTCTTTTTTTGCTTTTTCTAAATCATCACTTTCAAATACAACTTTTATCTCTAATACTTTCATTAAATTTCTCCTACATTATTTCTATTTGACTTAAAGAAAGATTTATTCTGTCTATTCTTGTACATTCTCCAGTTTCTTCATCTATTTCAACATCTATTCCGTTTAATCTCTCTAAACCTTTTGCTATTTCAAATCTTTGTGGTAGACAATTTATAAACTTTGGAATAACACATTCATTATCCATTCCGATTATACCATTGTCAGAACCTGTCATTCCAACATCAGAAATATATCCTGTTCCCTCTAATAATATTTTTTCATCAGCTGTCTGTACATGAGTATGCGTTCCATATAAAAGAGAGATTTTTCCATCAAAATATTTTCCTAAAGCAATTTTTTCAGAAGTCGCTTCAGCATGAAAATCTACTATTATGATTTTACAATTTTTTCTCATTTCTTCTACTACTTTTCCTAAAACTTGGAAAGGACAATCTATTGGTGGCATAAATACTCTCCCTTGAATAGATACAACTCCTACATTTATTCCTTTTCTACTTTTTACAATAGTATAACCTTTTCCTGGAACTCCTTCTGGATAATTTACAGGTCTTAATAATCTATCTGAATTTTCTAAATAAGTATAAATCTCTTTTTTATCCCAAATATGATTTCCACTTGTTATAACATCTACTTTTTTCTCAAAAAATTCATCTGCTATCTTTGCTGTAATTCCAAAACCAGCAGCTGAATTTTCTCCATTTACAACTATAAAATCATATCTTTCTCCAACTTTTTTTAAATATTCCTCCAATGTTTTTCTTCCAGGACTTCCTACAATATCTCCAATTACTAATACTCTCATTTTTCCTACTTTCTTTTTTTATTTTTATTTTATAATTCAATATTTTATTATATCATTTTTTTTACTAAAATTAAATATTTGAAATTTATTTTTATCAATGGACAAATAATATTTTCTATTTTATTTTTATTTTACAAAAGAAAAATAAAATGATATAATTTTATTAAGAAAAATATTTTTTGTTGTCAAAATTTTCCACTGGCGAAAAATATTTTTTCACCAAAAAAATGGAAGTTTTAACTTCCTAAAATAATTATTAACTATACAACTTATTAATCTATAAATAAAAATCACTCTTTTAAATCTAAGGTATAATTATAACCCCTGATTTTAAGAGTGATTTTTTTCATCCTGTAATTTTAATTCTTTATTTTTATTGGTATTAAAAAATAAAATTTCTTATTTTTTACTATAATATGCTTTATATCTTTTTTTATTTTTTAGAATTCATATCTAAATCCTAAATTTCCTTGCCAATTTGTTTGTACTTCTGCACTTCCTGTTCTTTCAAAGTCTACATATAAATTTAGATTTTCTAGTACTCTATAGTTTGCTCCTATTCCATATTCTATCCAGCTATCTCCTAAGTCTTCTGTCATTGTTTTTCCATTTATTGTTGTATCTAATTCTCCAGCAAATTCTTTTACCCCAGCTACTCTTACATATACATTTCCTTTATCAAAATTATATCCTAAAGCTGTTCCTACTCTTCCTTCTGCTGTATAAATTGTATCTTGTTCTACATTTAATCCTGAACTTGTTCTATAATCTTCTGCCCCTACTCTTCCTAAACTCATTTCTACGCTTGGTTTAATGAAGAATCCTTTTGTTAAGTTAAATCTTCTTCCATATTCTGTACTTAAGCTCATTCCAAATGTATTGTAATCTCCTGATGAATTTATTCCACTTAAACTTGTTACATCATATTTATTTTCTAAACGACTTACTTTAAAGATTACATCTACATAATCTCCATTATTTCCTAACCAAGTTCCATAGATTCCACCACCTACTGCTGTATTATCTCCTGTTACATATGAGTTATGAGAATAATCTGTATCTCCTTGAGTATAGCTTACTAAATATCCTACAAATCCTGTACCATTGTCAGTTGAATATTTTTTATCATATCCTACTTGATATGTTTGATATTTATTTTCATATCCTTTGTTGTATTCACTTTCTCCAGCATAAACTCTAGCCCAAACTCCTTCGTTTCCTGTAGAATTTCTTAATTCTCCCATTCTTTTATTTAAAGAATTCATCTCTTGTTTCCAAGCTATATACATATTAGTTGATAGTGCTTGTAAACCATCCATTGTAGTTGTTGTTTTATTTTGTTTTATTGTAGAAGTATTTAACTCTCCATTTTCTCCTAAATTTCCTGTGATAGCTCCTTCTGTTAGTCCTTCTTCTACTCTTACAGTTGTATCAATAGATTTTATTCCTTCTCCTGTAATATTTCCTGATAATTTTCCTAAATTTCCATTTATATCATTTACAATATCATCAGCAGTTATTCCTGTAAAGTTTATATCTAAAGAATCTTCTAATTCATCTTCTCTATTTACAACTCCAATACTTAAACTTCCTGTTTTAAAACTTCCATCTTCTTCTTTAGAAGTTTCCATATTTACAGTTCCTGTTCCTGTATAATTTCCTATTGTAATATTCTTTCCTAATCCATTATTTATAATACCATTATCCATAGTAAGCTTTCCAAAAGAACTATTGTTATTATTATTCCAAGTAGCTCCATCTTTTAGAACTACATTTATTCCTTTTGGAGAAGCTGAAGTTTCAGTATTTGCCAATGTTATTGTACTAGAACTAGTTTCTTCATTTATACTTCCATTTATATATGAATTTTCTCCTGTTAAATTAATGTTAATAGTTGAATCTGTTGATTTTATATCTCCATCAATTTGAACAGTTTTATTTTCTCCTACAACATTAATAGTACTATCGTTTTCAGCATATAATGCATAACTTTTTCCAGTTCCATTTGCTTTTATATAAGTATCTCCTAATATATCTATACTTCCTGCAGAGCCTTTAGAATGAACAGCATATACATCTCCTTGTCCTTGATTTATTTCTATATTAGTGGTAGTGTTTTCTCCTATTTTTATAGTTCCACCCACAGAATCTAATCCGTATGCTTGATTTGATGTATGACCATCTGGTGGAGTATTTATTAAATCTTTAGCAATATCCATTTTTATATTAAAAGTATTAGAATCTACTAAAAATTTATCTCCTATGTCTATAGTTACTGCTTTTGTCCCTGTAGAGTAACTTGTTCCATCGTTATCTACTCCAGCCCCTTTTAATATTATACTAAAATCTTTTACATTTGCTGTTATTTCTGTTTCTGAATTATTAGCAAAAGCACCTGATTGAATTCCTACAACATTTGTTGCACCTGTTTTATCTCCAGGTAAAATTTCTCCATAAATAGTTACATTTCCTTTATTATTAAAAGAAATTTTTCCACCATCATTATCTACTCCTGTTACTCCAAATTCACTAGTTGAAGTAATATTTATATCTCCACTGTTATTAAATAATATTTCAGATTTTTTTTTGGCTGTTAAAGTTTGTGTTGTATAATCTTTTGTATATGATGATATATTTACATTTCCACCATCAAAAATAGCTTTTCCACCATTACTTCCATTTACAAGTAGACCAAATCCCCATTTTGAACTAGAACCTTTACTTTCAACATTTATATTAGTTTCTTTTAAAGAAAATTTAGCCTCTGAACCAAATACTTGAATTCCAACAACTGATTCTGTAGATTCTCCTTTTATATCTATATTTAAATAATCTCCACCAAAATTACCTATACTACCATCATTTAATGCTATTCCTTTCGCATAGGAACTTCCATTAACCCTTTTTGCATTAGTTACTGTTAAATTTTCTGTATTTAATACTGAAGAACTTCCTTCTTCAGAAGATTTTTCCATATAAATTATTCCATCTACTATTGTATTTTTTATAGTTAATTCAACATCTTTTATTACCCCATAGTCAGCATTTGTAGCATAAATATCTCCATTTACTGTTGCATTATTTATATTTCCAATTCCTTCTGTTACGGTTTTCTCTATATCTCCAACATAAATATTTCCATATTCTCCTCCACTTATTTCTAAATTTCCATTTCCATAAGTTGGAGCTATTACTTCAGCAAACCCTACAGTTCCTGTTATCATAAAAGCAACCATCATTCCTAAAGTTACTTTTACTTTTCTTTTTAACCATCTTTTTAAAGTATTTTCAGTGTAATTATTCATATTATTTTCCCCCTTTAAAATTTTTTATTATATTTTTATTTTAAATATACATCAAAAAAAAAAAAATCAATACCTTTTTCATTAATTTAATATTATCTTTATTTTAATACAGAACTTTTAAAACTATAATACTACATTTTATAAAACTAAAAATTGAGATTTTACTATAATTTTCTTTTATAAAAAACAAAAAACCACTGCTTTTATACAGTGGTCTTTCTTATTTTTTTACTAAATAGAATTTATCTCTTTTACAACTTTTTCAATAGCTTCTAAAGCATCTTCAGGAAGTCTATCTCTTCCACCTTTAAATGTTTCTCTAGATTTTACAAATTCTAATCTATCATTCATTCTAGCTTTTAAAGCTTTTAGATAATCTTCATCTTCTAAGTTAGGTACAAATCCTTCCCATTCAAATATTTCTATATCAGAGAATGGTCCCCAAGGTTTAAATACAGCTTCTTTATCAACTATTTTTTCTAAGATTCCAAGAGTATCTTGAGCTTTAACTTTTTTACCCATAAATTCTCCTGTATTTAAAATATAGCAATCTACATTTTTATCTCCAACTAATTTTTTAAATTTATTATAGTCATCTGATAATGGATGAGTTCTAAATGGGTTTGCATAAGGTTCAACTACTAAAGCATTAGGGTCTACACCTTTAGCCAATCTTTCAGCATTACTTCTTTTTGTAGCAAGAGTTGCTCCCATTACAGAAGCTAAAGAAGCTCCTTTTAATTTTACAACAGGAGGCAATGTAGGGTCTTTCATTAACCAGAATATAGCATTTACTGGCTCATCTATTTTATCCACACGATTTGGTGACCATAATTTAGATTTTATAGCTCTTCCATTTCCATTTCTTATATCTTCTGTTACTATAACTACTTTTCCATCTTCATCTAAAGTTGCAGAACAGTTTTGAACTGTTAGTAAATATTTATTAGCTGGACTTCCAGCTGGATAGTCATTTGTTTTATCAAAATATGTTGGCTCTAAAGCTATTGATGAGCAAGTTTCAGTATTAATAATAAAAGCATCATCATGTAATATTGTCACATCATATTTTCCATCATGTTTAGCATGAGTTAAAGTTGATTTTCCTGTTCCTGATAATCCAAAGAATGAAGCTACATATGAGTCTCCATTTTTTAGTTTATATCTTTTTTGTCCACCATGACAAGATACATAACCTTGACGATTAGCTATAGCCCAAGCTAAAGTTAAAGTACCTTTTTTAAATTCTCCAAAATATTTCATTCCAAGTATAGCAGCACAGTTATTTTCTGGGTCAAAATATGTTAAATATTCTGGGTCAGCAGCTTCTACATATCTAGTTCCTTTCCAGAATGGGTCTGAAAAAATATATATATCAGATTCTTTAGGAAGAACTCTAGAATTTTTATACATTTTTAGATATTCAGTTGATAAGTATTGGAAGTTTAACATCCATGAATACATTATGTTTTCTTCACCTTCAGGTATTAATAAATGGGCTTTTACCATAAATTCTGGATTTAATCCAATGTATGCTTCAGCATGATAAAGTTTTTTAAATCTTGTATAATAAACAGCGTTCATTAAAGTTTTATCTAATCTTTCTTTATCTATATCTGGGTCTCCTATAATTCTTCTAGCTGCAGCAAAACGTCCTGTAATAGGTCCATCATTAAATAATAAAACTTTAGTATCAGGTTCTAGTCCAAATTCTTCTCCTTTGTAAACAGGTAAATCTGTTACTATTGTTCCAGGAGATGCTTTTGCTAATTTATAAGCTTCTTTTACTGTTGTAACTTTTGTTACATTATTTCCATAAAAGGCAGCTTCTATTATAGAACGTGTTCTAGAAAATCCTGGTTTATTTGCTCCTATCTCTTCTGTTTTATAATATGTTTTTGTAGCCATAGTGTAACCTCCTCATATTCTTCTGCAATTTTAGATTATTTTTTAATCTATTTTTGTGTAAAAAATAATATTTTTTCTAAATTTATTATACTCACTTTTATTATTTTAGTCTATTTTTATTTTATTTTTTTATTTTTTTATATATATTTTTTCAAAAATAATTAAAATCCTCTATTTTCTTTACATTTTCATTATTTTTAGTCCACTCTACATTATAGCTTATAAAATAGAGTTTGGCAATAGTTATTTTATTAATTGATATTATTTCTTTTTTAGTTTATAATATCAATTAAGAATTTTTTATTTAAGGTAGGTTTAAAATGAGAGAAATTTCTTTTGAAGATGTTTTAAAATTAAAAAATTATATTTTAATAGATGTTAGAAGCCCAAAAGAATATAAAGAGGAACTTATTCCAGGAGCTATTAACATTCCATCTCTTTTAGATGATGAAAGAGCTGAAGTAGGTACTGCTTATGTTAGAGTTTCAAAGGAAAAAGCAAAAGAAATTGGAATTGAAAAAATTTCTAAAAGATTACCTATAATTTTTAAAGAAATTAATGAACTTTCTAAAAAATATGATAAACTTATTTTCTATTGTGCTAGAGGAGGAATGAGAAGTACAACTTTAGAGGTTCTTTTCAATAGTCTTGGTTATAAAACTCTTAAGTTAGAAGGTGGATACAAAGCTTATCGTCAATATGTTTTAAATAATATTGCTGCTAGAAATGAAAATATAAAATATATTGTTCTTCATGGAAGAACTGGAGAGGGAAAAACTAAGATTTTAGAAAAATTAGAGGAAAGAGGATATTCAGTTTTAAATTTAGAAAAGTTGGCTGACCATAAAGGTTCTTTCTTTGGGGGACTTTGTGAGGAAAAAAAACAAAGTCAAAAAAGATTTGATGGAGAAATTTTTAATTATCTAGTTAATAATAAAAAAGGTTATTTTTTAGTTGAAAGTGAAAGTAAAAGAATAGGTGACCTTTATGTTCCAGAGCCTATATATAACTGTATATTAACAGGTACTCATATTTTTATAAGTACATCTATGGAAAATAGAGTAAAAGTAATTTTAGAAGATTACTCAAAAGCCTCTATTCCTGAGTTAGAAGAATGTTTATTAAAAGTAGCTAGATATATAAGTAAAGAAAAATATAATAGATACCACTCTTTATTAATGGAAAATAAATTAGCTGAACTTAGCGAAATTCTTATGAAAGAATATTATGACCCTCTTTATGATAAAGGAATAGATAAACATACTTATGAATTAGAAATAAATTATTCTAACATTGACGAGGCAATTGATAAAGTAATTGAATTTTTAAAAGAAAAAGGATATGAAAATGAATAATAAAATAAAAATCCACCTCTTTCGAAGTGGATTTTTATTTATTTCTTTTTGGGGAGAGAAATTTATATAACAATATTATATCGTTATGCCATTTAGACATTTTTTTTGCAAAAAAGTTTATTTTTATAAAAATAAATTTTTCACTATAATATCTTTTAATAGGTCTGTATCTATTTTTAAATTTAAATCTCTTTTAAGATTTTCTATTTTTTCTATATCTAAATATTTTTCATCTATAAAATTGTCAATTTTTATTTTTTTTATATCTTCATCTGTAAACTCATTTATAGTTTTTAAAAATTCTTCTCCATAATTTTTAAACTTCTGATTTCCTACCCCTTTTATTTTTAACATCTCCCATCTATTTCTAGGTTTCTTTTCAGACATTTCTAATAAAGAAGTATCAGAAAATATTATATATGGAGCAACTCCCTCTTTTTCACTTATTTTTTTTCTTAAGAAATTTAATTTTTTAAATAAAGTATCTTCATAATAATCAAATGATATTACTTCATTTACTTTTCTTTTTATTGTTTTTAAATTTTTCAATATATCAAAAGAATTTTTGTTTAATTGAACGATTGGAAAACTTCCAGCAGTAAGTTCTATATAATTTTCAGCTATTAAAAAATTTACAAATTCTTCAAGCCACTCTTGATTTTTTTCTTTCATCAATCCAAAGGTTGTTATCTCATTTAATTTTTTTCTCTCTATTTTAGTATCAGCTTTTCCTAATAAAATATTAATCAAAGTAGAAGTCCCTATTTTTTCTTTAGCTCTACCTATACAAGATATTACTTTTTTTGCCTCGATTGTTAAATCCTCTACATCTTTTATGTTTCTACAGTTTCCACAATTTCCACAATAATTTTTTATTCTTTTATCTCCAAAATATTTTAATATAAACTCCCTATAACAACTATTTAGATTGGCATATCTTACCATCTCATCAAGTTTCCTTCTCTTGATTTTTCTTTGTTCATCACTTGTTTCCTCATTAGCTTCTATAAAAAATTCCTGTGTAGTTATATCTTCCTCATTAAAAATTAAAATAGCTTCACTTGGAAGTCCGTCTCTTCCAGCTCTTCCAGCTTCTTGGTAATAACTTTCCAAATCTCTAGGAATATTTTTATGAATAACATATCTTATATTAGATTTATCTATCCCCATACCAAAAGCATTAGTAGCTACCATTATCTCTATATCATCTTTTAAAAAAGCCTCTTGCATTTCACTTCTCTCTTCTTTAGAAAGACCAGCATGATATTTTCCTACATTATATCCTTTTACTTCTTTTAAATATTGATATAATCCTTCTACTTCTTTTCTTGTATTAGCATAAATTATTCCTGACATATTTTTATGATTTCTAATATATTTACTTATATAAGCATCAGATATAACAGATTTTTCAACTTTAAAAAATATATTTTCTCTATCAAAACCACTTATATACTTAAAAGGATTTTTCATCTCTAAAAATTTTTCAATATCCTCTACAACCCTTGGAGTTGCTGTAGCTGTCAAAGCTAATATTGGAAGTTTTTTATTCATAGCTTTTATAAATTTGGGAATTTCCAAATAACTTTTTCTAAAATCATGTCCCCACTGTGAAATACAATGAGCCTCATCTACAGCTATAAAAGAGATATTTATTTCTCTTATCAATTTTATAAATTTTTCATTAGTTATTCTTTCAGGAGCTAAATATAAAAGTTTTACATTATTGTATCTCAATTCATTGATAGCTTTTATAAACTCCTCCTTTGTTAAAGTAGAATTTATATATATAGCTTTTATCCCTAAAACTTTTAAAGCATCTACTTGGTCTTTCATCAATGAAATTAAAGGAGAAATTACAATTCCTACCCCATCAAAAATCAAAGAGGGAATTTGATAACAAATAGATTTCCCTCCACCTGTTGCCATTATTCCTATTGTATCTCTTCTATTTAAAATACTGTTTACTATATAATCTTGTCCTTTTCTAAAAGAATCATATCCATATATTTTTTTCAATAAAACTATTGCTTCTTTTTTCATTACATAAAATCCTTCTAATTTTTATTAATAAAAGTTATAGCTGATTTTTCTCTATTTTTACACATTTTTCTAAATATTTTTGCTGTTATTTTTACATCATCTAAACTAGAGTGAAAACTATATTGATTTACATCTATCTCATAAAATTCTGCTGTTTCTGATAATCTTGGATTTTTAAATCCATAATTACATGGTATTTTTATTATATATTTATTTGAAAACATAGTATCAAATGTATATTTAATTTCCATATAATCATTTATATATTTTAAATCAAAATTAATATTATGCCCTATAAAATGATTCACTCCTTCACAAAAGCTTTTAAAACTTTCTATATCCTCATAGAAAAATTTAGGATAAGAGCATCCTTCTCTTCTTTTTTCTATTTCATTTCTAGTTAATCCATTTACACTTATGGCCTCTTTATTCTCTTCTTCTCCATCTTTTATAAAATAATATCTGTCATATTCCTCATAATCTTTTAAAAATTTTTCATTTTCAATATCATAAAAAACTTTTATAGCTGATATTGATAAAACAGAATCATTTTTGGTTAAACCATTTGTCTCTGTATCAAAAATTATCAATGGAACTATCTTATTTTTCATTTTTCTCCTTATCTTTTTATAAAATTACTTATATTTATTATATAATAAATATTAGAATATATCAAACTAAAAAGATTATTTTTTTGTTCGTTTTTCGTAAAACTATTTTTTTGTATAAATTTTAATATTCAAAATACATATTTTTTTCCTTAAAGATTCAAGGTTTCACAATATTTTGATAAACAAACTTTTTTTGTTTCATATTAAAACATTTTATAAAAAATTTCTTGACAAATTTTAAAAGTTAATGTATACTAAACATGTCACTAGAAATTATAAAAAAATTTTTTAAAAGAAAATAGGAGGATTGAAAATGCACGTAATAGATCAAGAAACTTGTGTTGGATGTGGAGCTTGTGAAGGAACTTGCCCAGTTGGAGCAATATCAGCTAACGACAACGGAAAATTCACTATAGGAGATACTTGTATTGATTGTGGAGCTTGTGCTGGTGGATGTCCAGTTAGCGCTATATCTGCAGGAGAGTAATCAAATATCACTAAAGGTTCAGTAGTTTACTGAGCCTTTTTTATTTTATAAATTATTATACTTAAATAAAATTTATTAATAAAAATTCTAAATAATTTTATTTTCTAAAAATATTTTTAAGACTTAAAAATAAAGTTATTGAAAAATAATAATTTTATTTTTATTTTATTATTTTCTATATAACAAAAACTGATTAGAAAAATTTTTTCTAATCAGTTTTTCTTTTTTTATTTTTTTTAAATATTTTAGAATAATCCAGAGATTTTTCCAAACTCATCAATATCAATAGTTTCAGCTGCTGGTACTTTTGGTAATCCAGGCATATCTATAATATCTCCAGCCATTGCTATTATAAATCCAGCTCCTGCTGCTATTTTAACCTCATTTATTTCTACTGTAAATCCTGTTGGTCTTCCTAATAAATTAGCTTTATCTGATAAAGATTTTTGAGTTTTTGACATACAAATAGGTAATTCATTATATCCATTTTCTCCTATAAGAGCCAACATCTTTTTAGCTTTTGCTGAGAAAGTAACTCCACTTCCACCATATATTTCTTTAACAATAGTCTCTATTTTTTCTTTTGGAGATTTTGAAAGTTCATAAAGTGGTTTATATTCCTCTTTATTTTTCTCAATTTCCTCTATAACTAATTTAGCTAATTCTTCTCCTCCAGCTCCACCATTAGCCCATACATCACAAAGAGCCACTGGAACATTTTGTACTTTACATCTTTCTCTTATTAAATCAAACTCAGCTTCTGTATCTGTTAAAAATCTATTCATAGCTACTACTACTGGAAGATTATATTTTTTCATATTTTCTATATGCTTATCTAAATTTTCAAGTCCTTTTGATAAAGCCTCCAAGTTTTCAACATTTAACTCTTTTGCTCCACCATGATGTTTTAAAGCCCTTACTGTAGCTACTATTACTACACAATTAGGAGATAATTTTCCTTGTCTACATTTTATATCTAAAAATTTTTCAGCTCCTAAATCAGCAGCAAACCCAGCCTCTGTTATTGTATAATCACTTAATTTTAAAGCTAATTTTGTGGCAATTAATGAGTTACATCCATGAGCTATATTAGCAAAAGGTCCTCCATGAATTAATACAGGAGTATTTTCTAATGTTTGAACTAAATTTGGTTTTATAGCATCTTTTAATAAAGCAGTTACAGCTCCTGTTATATTTAAATCTTTAATAGTAAGGGGTTTTCCTGATAAATCATAACCAAATATTATTCTAGAAATTTTTTCTTTTAAATCTTTTAAAGAGTTTGCCAAACAAAGTGAAGCCATTATTTCTGAAGCAACTGTTATTTGGAAAGAATTTTCTCTAGGAATTCCAGAAGCAGAACCTCCCAATCCTATCACAGTATTTCTTAAAGCTCTATCATTCATATCAACAACTCTTTTCCAAGTTATTTTTGTTATATCTATATTTAATTTATTCCCAAATTTTATGTGATTATCTATTACAGCTGCTATTAAATTATGAGCCACTCCTATAGCATGTAAATCTCCTGTGAAATGAAGATTTATATCTTCCATAGGAACAACTTGTGAATATCCTCCACCTGTAGCTCCTCCTTTTATTCCAAATACAGGTCCTAAAGATGGTTCTCTAAGAGCTGCCATAGAATTATATCCCATTCTATTTAAAGCCTGAGTAAGCCCTACTGTTACAGTTGATTTTCCTTCCCCAGCTGGAGTTGGAGTAATAGCTGTTACTAAAACTAATTTTCCATTCTCTTTTTTTTCTAATTTATTTAACAAATTAAAATCTATTTTTGCTTTATACTTTCCATATAATTCATAATCATCTTCAGTAAGTCCTAATTTTTCAGCTATTTTACTAATTGGTAAAAGGTTTGCTTCTTGAGCTATTTGGATATCTGTTTTCATAATCACTTCCTCCTAAAATTTATTAATTTAAATAAAAAAATCCGACAGACTAGGCTTTTTTTGCCCAGACGGTCGGCTTAATTACAGTTATACTCCCTGTGGTCAGTTCCACTTCCGTCAGTTGTATAACTTGTTTTAATGTTATCATATTTTTTTTATTTTGTCCATTTATTTTTTACTTATTTTTATTTTCAATAGCTACATTTTTTACAAGTTTATATAGAGCAATTAAAGCTACTAAGTTTGGTAAAGCCATTAATCCATTAAATAAATCTGATAAATTCCAAACTAAATCTACTTTAGCCATTGACCCTAATATTATAAATAATAATACTATTATTTTATATGGATTCATACCTTTTTCTCCAAAAAGATATTTTATATTTGCCACTCCAAAATAATACCATCCTATTATAGTTGATAAAGCAAAGAAAAATAGACAAACAGCTATAAATACTCCTCCCCAACTTCCTAATACTTTATTAAAAGCTGCTTGTGTTAATGTTATTCCAGTAAGTCCACTTCCTACTCCACCTGTCATTATAATTACAAAAGCTGTACAGTTTAATACAACAAATGTGTCTATAAATACTGTTATTATAGCTACAGCTCCTTGATGACTAGGGTCATCTACTTTAGCTACAGCATGAGCATGAGGTGTTGAACCCATTCCAGCTTCATTTGAAAATAATCCTCTAGCTACCCCATATCTTACAGCCTCTTTTACTGTTATTCCAGCAGCTCCTCCTAAAACTGATGAAGGATTAAAAGCCCCCATTATTATCATTTTAAAAGCAGGAATGATTTCTGAAAAATTAAAAATCATTATTAAAATTGATGCTCCCACATAGAGTCCAGCCATTAAAGGAACTATTTTTTCTATGAAAGAAGCTATTCTTTGTGTTCCTCCCCAAAAAATAAATCCTGAAACTACTGCTACAAATAATCCTATATACATAGGATTTACTTTAAATACATTACTAAAAGCTGAAGCTATAGAATTGGCTTGTACAGCGTTTCCCATAAATGATAAAGCTAATACACATGATAAAGCAAAAAATATAGCCAATCCTTTACTAAATTTATTATTTCCTAATCCCTCACTTATATAATAAGCTGGTCCCCCTATAATCTCTCCTTCAACTCTTTTCTTATATAATTGTCCTAATACAGCCTCAGCATATACAGTGGCCATTCCAAAAAATGCACTGACCCACATCCAAAATATAGCCCCTGGTCCTCCTGAAGCTATTGCTGTAGCTGCTCCAGCAAGATTTCCTGTTCCTACTTGAGCTGCTATTGCTGTGGCCAAAGATTGGAATGAACTCATTCCATCAGCTCCTGCACTTTCTCCATTTAAATTAGCTCCTCTTACAGCTCTCTTATAACCTTCTCCAAATTTTCTAACCTGTATAAATTTTAACACTACTGTGAAAAATACCCCTGTTCCAATAAGTAATAAAATTAAAATCTTATTCCAGACAAATCCACTAACATTTTGTACCAATAAATTTAAATTTTCCATTCTCTCCTCCAAAATTAAAAAAAATTTACTAAATGATACCACATATATTTATTTTTTGGAATACTTTTTTTAATTTTTTTTATTTTTTTTATTTTAATTTTTATATATGTTTTATTTTAGTCAATATTTTTCTTTATAAAAACACAAATTAAAATAATACTTTTTTTGAAATACTTTTTTTAATTTTTTTATACTATATTGTATTTTATGTGGTATACTATAATGTACACATATTTTCAAGGAGGGAAAAAATGTCTTTTACAATAGTTACTAACAATAAAAAAGTTTTTAATGTTTATAGAGAAACTGATGAAGTAGTATTATTAGAAAATGAAAGTATAGAAAGAGTTTTATTAGAAGCATATAAATGCATATTAAAGGGACATAAACTTCTTAGTGACCCTATTATATCTAATATTGAAAATTCAAATAATCCTTTTAAATCTATTATTGTTTCAAAAAATTTTACTACAGAAAATCTTATATCACTTAATTTAATCAAAGGTGCTCTTAATATATCCAAAAAATTACCAAATACTTCCATAGAAGAATTATCTCCTGAAACTATAGAAGAATATAAATTTATAGATTTAAGTTTGCTTATAAATGGTATTAAAGAATTAAAAAATTTAAATTTATAAATGGAGGTAAACTATGGTTAATATAAATTTTAAAGAGATTTTAGAAAAAGTTTCTTTTGATTTTATTCCTGTTATAGATACAAAAACTCAAGAAATTTATGGTTACAAAATTATTAAAGATTTTTCAAATACTGGTTTTAAAGATAGTGAAGATGTATATGAATTAGCTTCTAAAAATGGACTTTTTGAATTTTTTATTTTTAAATTACAAGAAAAATCTTATAAAATAGCTTTTGAAAAAAATTATAATGAAAAAAAATTATTTTATACTTTACATGTTAATTATATAGATGACCCAGATTTTTTCTTTGAAAGTGTAAAAAATTTAATTTCTAATTTTAATATTAAATTAGAAAATTTAGTTTTTGAAATTAAGGGGATTGAAGGATGGGATTCCATAAGTGATTTTCTTAATTATTTTGATGAGGATATTCCTTTAATTTTTAAAGAAGATAAACACAATCCATTAAATTTTAATATTATTGAAAACTTAGACCCTGAATTTATAGAGATTTCTTCTTTTGATACCTTAAAAAAAATAAAACATAATACAAATATTAAAAGTAAAATTATTTTTAAAACTTCAATTACAGAAGATTTAAATAATTCTAACCTATTCTCTAAGGGGATTGATTTTATCTATATTCATAAAAAAGAAAGCTGACTAGAATTTCTAATCAGCTTTTTCTTTTTATTTACCTACAACTCCTAATACTGTTGCTACTATATGTTTAAAATTAGGTTTTTTTATCTCCTCCTCATTAAGATGTTTTATAGTAAATCCTGTATATCCATAAATACATGAAATAATTGGACTAATAATATTCATAAAACAATATGGTACATATACCCAAGGAGCTATTCCTAAAGTTGCTATCATATAAGCTCCACAACTATTCCATGGAATAAGAGGAGAAGTCATTGTTCCTGAATCTTCTAAAGCTCTTGATAATGTTACTGGATGTAAATTCTTTTCTCTATATACATCTTTAAATATTCTTCCTGTAATAACAATTGATAAATATTGTTCTGCTGCCAAAATATTAACAGCTAAAGCTGTTAATAGAGTAGATAGTATTAAACTTCCTGTTGAATTTGCTATACTTAAAATTTTCATAGCTAAAACATTTAACATTCCTGTTTTTTCCATTACTCCCCCTAAGAAAAGAGCACAGATTATTAAAGCTACTGTCCACATCATACTATCCATTCCACCACGAGTTAATAAAGCATCTACCATTTCATTTCCTGAATTAGATATATATCCAACTTGTAAACTTGTTACAAAATCTTTTAATGGAACTTTTTGAAAAATAACAGCTGCTACTCCTCCTATTATACTCCCAAACAAAAGTCCTGGAATAGCTGGAACTTTTTTTACAACCAATCCTATTGTTATCAACGGAACAACAAATAAAATAGGGCTTATATAAAATTGTTCATCTAAAGTCATTAAAATTGAATTTAATATTGAAGCATCTACTTCTATTTGAGAATATTTCATTCCTATTATAGAAAATAAAATTATTGTTATTATAAAAGCTGGAATTGTTGTATATAACATAGCTTTTATGTGGTCAAATAAATCTGAACCTGCCATTGCTGGAGCCAAGTTTGTAGTATCTGATAGAGGAGAAAGTTTATCTCCCATATATGCTCCTGAGATTATTGCTCCAGCTGTTACAGGAGCTGGTATTCCTAATCCTGCTCCAACTCCCATTAGAGCTATTCCTATTGTAGCTGCAGTACTCCAAGAACTCCCTGTAGCTATTGCTACAATCAAAGAAAGTAAAAGTGTTGCTGGTAAAAATATACTTGGAGACATTATTTTTAATCCATAAAATATCATTGTAGGAACAACACCAGAAATAATCCAACTTCCTACTACCATTCCTATTATTAATAATATTAATGCTGCTTCCATTGAAGACTTTATTGTTTCCAATATTCCTTCTAGTATACTTTCCCACCTATAATTTAAAAAGAACATAGCTATACAAGCAGCTAACATCCCAGAAATTATAATTGGAATATGAGGAGCAGCATTAGTGTACCTTATTGTATATCCTAAAGATATTATTAAAAATACCAATGGTATTAGAGCATGAATAAATTTTGTTTCTTTGACTACTTTTGATGTTGTTTCTTTTTTCATTTTTCCTCCTTATTTAGAATTTTAATTTTCATTAAAATTTCAAATATCACCTCGTTTTATAATTTTAAATAAATAAAAAATGCCACTAGATTAGGACTAATGGCATTATAATACACAATTATATTGGGCACACCATTTCTCCCTCTGTCTATTGATGACGAGGTTAGCTACGGCACAAACCGAATAAATGGGTCCCTCGCTTTTTTCTTAATTATAATTTGAAACTAACAATTATAAATAAAACTAAGCGATCTTTATTTTGCTATTTTTATCTTAATTTGTATTATACACTAAAAAAAATATATGTCAATACTTTTTTTCCAGTATTTTTTCTATCATTTATTTTACTGTATTTATTATCGAAGCATATAGATATTTTAAATCTATTTTTGATTTTTTAGTTTTTTCTTTATCTAAATATTTTATAGAAAATCCTGTAAATCCATAAATAGCTGAAATTATAGGACTAATAATATTCATAAAACAATATGGTACATATACCCAAGGAGCTATTCCTAAAGTTGCTATCATATAAGCTCCACAGGTATTCCAAGGAATAAGAGGAGATGTCATTGTTCCACAATCTTCTAAAGCTCTTGATAACATCACAGGTTCTAATCCTTTCTCTCTATAAACATCTTTAAATATTCTTCCTGTAATAACAATTGATAAATATTGTTCTGCTGCCAATACATTTACTGCAAAAGCTGTTAATAAAGTAGAAAAAATTAGACTTCCAGTTGACTTAGCTATACTTAAAATTTTTCTAGCCACAGCATTTAACATTCCTGTTTTTTCCATTATTCCACCTAAAAATAAAGCACAAATTATTAAAGCTACTGTTCCAAACATGCTATTCATTCCACCACGAGTAAGAAGCCCATCTACAATTTGATTTCCTGTATTTGAAACAAATCCACTTTGTAAAACTTCTATAAAATCACTTACAGAAGTATTTTGAAAAATAATAGCTGCAATTCCTCCTATTATAGTACCAAATAAAAGTGATGGTATCGCTGGTGCTTTCTTGACAACTAAACCTATTGTTATTATAGGAACAATAAATAATAATGGAGTTATATTAAAATTTTTAATTAATGTATTAAAAATAGAATTTAATGCTGAACTATCAACTTGTGTTTTGGAATATTTTAATCCTATCATTGTAAACATTATCATACTTATTACAAAAGATGGAATTGTTGTATATAACATAGCTTTTATATGGTCAAATAATTTTGAACCTGCCATTGCTGGAGCTAAGTTTGTAGTATCTGATAGAGGAGAAATTTTATCTCCCATATATGCTCCTGAAATTATTGCTCCTACTGTTATTGGAGCTGATATTCCAAGTCCTGCTCCTATTCCCATCAATGCTATACCTATAGTGGCTGCTGCACTCCAAGAATTTCCTGTAGCCACTGCTGCTACAAAAGAAAGTAAAACAGTTGTTGGTAAAAATATACTTGGATTCATTATTTTTAGTCCATAAAAAATCATTGTAGGGACAACACCAGAAATAATCCAACTTCCTACTACCATTCCTATTATTAATAATATTATTGCTGCTTCCATTGAAGACTTTATTGTTTCTAATATTCCTTCAAGTATTATCTCCCATTTATAATTCAATTCAATCATAGCTACACAAGAAGCTACCATTCCAGAAATAATAATTGGAATATGTGGTGAGGCTTTTGTATATTTCAAAGTATAAGCTAATGATATTATTAAAAATAATAACGGAATCACTGCATGAATAAATTTAGTTTCTTTGATTATTTTTGATGTTGTTTCTTCCATTTTTCTTTTTCCCCCTAAATTTTAATTTTTTTTATTAAAATATAAATATCACCTCATTAATTTATAAACAAAATAAAAAATGCCATTAGAAGACTAATGGCATTATACACTAAATAAGTAGACACATTAGGGCTCCCTGTCTATAATGAGACGAGGTTAGCTACGGCACAAACCGAATAAATGGGTCCCTCGCTTTTTTCTTAATTATAATTTGAAACTAACAATTATAAATAAAACTAAGCGATTTATATTTTATTATATCTTTGCTTCAATGAGTATTATATACTAAAAAATATATATGTCAATACTTTTTTTTATTTTTTATACTAATGTCCCTAATTTTTTCCCACCTAAAAGATGAAAATGTATGTGGAATACTTCTTGTCCACCAAATTCATTACAATTAGTAATTACTCTATATCCCTCTTCAGCTATTCCTAAATCTTTCGCTATTTTCCCTATAGTTAAATACATTTCTCCTATTAATTCTCTATCTTCTTTAGTAATATCATTTATTGTTGGTATTTCTTTTTTAGGAACAACTAATATATGAATAGGAGCTTGTGGATTTATATCTTTAAAAGCTATAACTTTTTCATTTTCATAAACTATATTTGCTGGTATTTCTCTATTAATTATTTTAGTAAAAATTGTAGCCATAATTTCCTCCTAAATTATTAATCTTCTAACATTTCAACTCTTGCTGTATGTCTTCCTCCAGCAAAATCTGTAGTTAAAAATGTATCTACCATTTCAAGAGCTAATACATCTCCAACCATTCTTGCCCCAAAAGCTAAAATATTAGCATTATTATGCTCTCTTGTAAGTCTAGCCATTGTTGTATTCATACAAAGAGCAGCTCTTACTCCTTTTACTTTATTAGCAGCTATTGAAATTCCAATTCCTGTACCACAAATTACAATTCCATAATTAGCTTCTTTTTTTACAACAGCTTCTCCTACAGCTTTTCCATATATAGGATAATTCACTGATTCTGTAGAATGACATCCTAAATCTAAAACCTCATATCCTTTTTCTAATAAATGTTTTTTTACAGTTTCTTTTAATTCATACCCACCATGGTCACAACCTAAGGCTATTTTCATTTTTTCTCTCCTTTTTTCTAATTAAAATCCTTCAAATAAAGGTTCTCCAAATTCTAATTCTTTTTCTGTTGCTTCTCTTACTCCTATCAACTCTAATTCAAATCTTACGTTTCTTCCAGCAAATGGATGATTTCCATCAGCAGTTACTACATCATCTTCTATTTTTGTGATAACAAAAGATTGTTCTGACCCATCTTCTAAATCAGCTATAAAATCAAGACCTATATAGATATCTTCAAATTCTACAAAGTCCTTTCTATCCATTTCCACTACTAACTCTTCATCATGTTCTCCATATCCTTCTTCAATAGTTAAAGTAATTATATCTTTATATCCTGCTTTTTTCCCAGTTAATACTTCTTCTATTTTAGGAACAAAAGCCCCCATTCCTTGAATATAGAAGAAAGGTCCAACCTCTTTAGTATCTTCTAATAATTCGTCTGTATCATTATCATAAACTTTAAACTCTACAGTTACTACTTTTCCTTCAGAAACACTATTTGTATTTCCCTTAGCTCTTTCTTGAGCTAATTTTTCTCTAAGTTCTTGTATTTTTTTCTCATCTGTATGTCCACAACAACATCCATCTTCATGATGATGGTCATGTTCACAACAACAATCTTTTTCTAAATCTTTAGCCATTTTTACACCTCTTTTTATTTTATTTATATGTTATAGTATACCATACTTTTTTTAATTTTCTCATTATTTTTTAAAATTTATATCCCATATTATATTTTACTATCTGACTATTTTCTTTAGAAGTTAATATTTCCAAAAGATAAAAAGCTACTTCTAAAGCTGATTTTGGATTGGCTGAAGTAATAATATTTTCATCTCTTATTATCTCCTTTTCTATTCCTTTAGCTCCAAAATTTTTTAATTGATTAAAATATCTTTTATTATCTAAAAAATATGTAGTAGCTTTTTTATTTCTTAATATTCCAGCTTCTCCTAATATTATAGCTCCTGTACATATTCCAATTATTATTTTATTTTTTCTATAAAATTCTCTAATCAAATTTTGAATCTTTTCTTTTTTTCCATCTATAAAAAAGCCAGCCATTCCAAAACCTCCTGGAATAACTAAAACGTCATATTCTTCTATATTTATTTCTTCAATTTCAAAATTTATTTCTGTTTCTATTAATAAATTCCATGTGCTTTTTATTTTTCCACAAGACAAAGTTTCAACTTTAATTTTTTCTTTTTTATCTCCTACTACTGAATTCCATCCAAATACATCTATAAAAGGAGCTACTTCCAATATCTCAACTCCATTTGATAAAAAAATTAAAACTTTTTTCAAGATTATACTCCTTTGAAACAAATTTTAAAAAAAATAAAAAAAAGATTGACTAAATTTTAAAAAAAACATAAAATATCGTAATGTAATGAAATTATAACATAAAAATAAAAAAATTAAAATATGGAGGTAAGAAAGAAAAGAATGGCTAAATTAGACCAAAATTTGACACCATTATTTACTGTACTGAAAGATGTATATGCTAAGAGAAATATCACACCTTTCCATGTACCTGGACACAAACAAGGTAAAGGAATGGATGAAGAATTTTTAAATTTTATTGGAGAAAATCCTTTAAAAATTGATGTAACTATTTTTAAAATGGTTGATGGATTACATCACCCTAAAAGTTGTATTAAAGAAGCCCAAGAATTAGCTGCTGATGCCTATGGAGTTAAGAAGAGTTTCTTTGCTGTAAATGGAACATCTGGTGCTATTCAGGCCATGATTCTTTCAGTTGTAAAAGCTGGAGAAAAAATATTAATTCCTAGAAATGTTCATAAATCAGTTTCTGCTGGAATTATTTTGGCTGGAGCAATACCTGTATATATGAATCCTGTTATAGATAATGATTTAGGTATAGCTCATGGTGTTAGACCTAGTACTGTTGAAAAAATGTTAGAATTACATCCTGATGCAAAAGCTGTACTTATTATCAATCCTACTTACTATGGAGTAGCTACTGATATTCAAAAAATAGCTGCTATTGTACATAGACATGATATTCCTCTAATAGTTGATGAAGCTCATGGTCCTCATCTTCATTTCCATGAAGATTTACCAATGTCTGCTGTTGATGCTGGAGCTGATATTTGTTGTCAAAGTACTCATAAAATTCTTGGAGCTATGACTCAAATGTCATTACTACATGTTAACTCTGACAGAGTTGACCCTACAAGAGTTCAACAAATTTTAAGTTTACTTCATACAACATCCCCTTCTTATCCATTAATGGCTTCTCTAGACTGTGCTAGAAGACAAATAGCTATTCATGGAAGAGAACTTTTATCTAGAACTATTGAACTAGCTAACTATGCTAGAGCTGAAATAAATAAAATTCCTGGAATGTATTCTTTTGGAGAAGAAATAGTTGGAAAAGAGGGTATATTTGCTTTTGACCCTACTAAATTAACTGTATCTGCAAAAGCTTTAGGAATAACTGGATTTGATTTAGAAGCTATATTAACAGATGAATATAATATTCAAGTTGAACTTTCTGATTTCTATAATGTTTTAGGACTTATTACAATAGGAGATACAAAAGAAAGTATTGATACTTTAGTAAAAGCTTTACAAGATATTAGTGATAGATATTTCAATACAAAAGAAATAAAAAAAATAAGAAACTCAAGAATACCTGCTATTCCTGAACAAGAACTTATTCCAAGGGAGGCTTTTTATAGTGAAACTTCAAAAGTTCCATTCTCTGAAAGTTTAGGAAAGATTTGTGCTGAGATGATAATGGCGTATCCTCCTGGTATCCCTATTATTATTCCTGGAGAAAGAATTAGTAAAGAAGTTATCAATTATATAGAAGAACTTCGTGAGCAGAAAACACATTTACAAGGTATGGAAGACCCTAATCTTGAATATATAAATATCATTGAAGATGAAGATGCTATGTATTTATATACAGAGAAAATGAAAAATAGAATATTTGGAGTTCCTTTAAATTTAGGAGCTGACAGATCTGGTATTGAATTTGGTATTGATGTTCTTGTAGAAAACTTCTCTGATACATTTGATGAAATTGAAATGGTTGATATTGAAAAACAAAGAGAAGATTTCAATGTTCCTATGATGAAATATAAAAATACTATTTTAAATACCTGTGAAAAAATAGCAAAACTTGTAGATGAATCTATAGAAGATGGATATAGACCAATAACAATTGGAGGAGACCATTCAATCGCTTTAGGAACTATATCTGGAGTTGCTAAATCTAATCCTAATCTTGGAGTTGTTTGGATAGATGCCCATGCTGATATGAATACAGAAGAAACTACTATCAGTGGAAATATTCATGGAATGCCTTTAGCTTTCTTACAAGGTGAAGGAGATACTGATATGGTTAATTGCTACTTTGAAGGAGCTAAAATAAAACCTGAAAATGTTATTATTTTAGGTGCTAGAGATATTGATGTTAGAGAATATGATGTTATTGAAAAACTTGGAGTAAAAGTTATTCCTTATGATGATGTTATGCGTAAAGGAATAGACGCTGTACTTGATGAAATTGGAGATTATTTAAAAGTTTCTGATATTCATATAAGTTTTGATGTAGATTCTTTAAATCCTAAATTTGCTCCTGGAGTAAGTACTCCTGTAAAAAATGGGTTTGATGAAGATGATATTTTCAAAACATTTAAATATTTATTTAAAAATTATTTCATAACTTCTGTTGACATTGTTGAATACAATCCAGTTTATGATAAGAGTTTAAAAACTGCAGCTATTGTAAGAGATATCACAGAATATATGATTAATCCTATCTATTAAATAAACAAGGGTTATTGTAAAATTTACAATAACCCTTATTTTTATTTTCTTAAAAAGAATTTTTCTTTTAAAATTTTTATATCCCTATATCTTCTATGTAAATGAGCTCCTAAATAAGCTGTTATTGGAATTGAAATAAGTATTCCAATACTTCCTGTAAAAGATTTTAAAATTTCTACTGCTATAAATTCATAATTTAATAATCTAGTAAGTGGTAAATTTTCAAGATTTTTGTATATAATAATCATATCAAACAATGAACTACCTATATATGCTAATATTAGAGTGTTTATCATTGTTCCTACCATATCTTTTCCTATATTAATTCCAGATTTAAATAACTCTTTAGAACCTAAATTTATACTATTTTCTCTCAACTCTGTTATAGCTGATGAAATAGACATAGAAACATCCATGATAGCTCCCATACTTCCCAATATGATTCCTGAAGATATTAATTCTTTAACTTTAATATTTTTTAAAATATCTACATACATTATTGCATCTAATGTGGGATATCCACTAAAACTCATTTTATTAACAAAAATATAAGATAAAATTCCTGAAAAAATTGTTCCACCTATACTTCCTATTATTGCAACAACCCCTTTATGAGTAAATCCAGCAACTAAAAATATTGTTATACAAGAAGATAAAAGTGCAATAATAACTGAAATAATTATTGGTGATTCTCCTCTAACTATTAAAGGAATGAAATAATAAAATATCATATAAACTGTAGCTCCTAAAGCTATTAGAGATTTCAATCCTTTTTTACGAGCTAGTAATAATGCCAATCCACAAAATATTCCTATCATCCAAAAATAGCTAAATCTTTTATCTATATCTGAAATATATAAAATTCCTTCATCACTATTTTTATAAACTACAACCCAATCTCCTTTTGAAAGATTTAAATTATAAGCTTCTACAACATAAATAGGAGATTCTATTATATATTCTTTATCTTTTATTTTCACTTTAAATAATTCTACATCTTTTATTTCCTCTCCATCTACTTCTATATTAGTATTTAAAGAATTTTCTAACTTACTTCCTATTCTTTCTATAATTTTTCCTCTAGAATATTCGTCTTTTCCAAAAGAAATTAAGGAGAAAATAAAAAACAACATTAAAAATATTTTTTTCATAAATATACCTCTTTTAAAAATAAGTGACTGGATAACCAGTCACCCCTTTTATAAATTATTTTTTTCTTGAATCCAAGAAGATTTATTTCCCATTGTATAATTTCTTATAAACTCTTCTTTAAATTCTAAATATCTATCCTCCAATATTGCTTGTCTTGCTTTTTTCATAAGATTTACTAAAAAATATAAATTATGATATGTAGTTAATCTTTGACCTAAAATTTCTCCAGCTTTTAAAAGATGTCTTATATATCCTCTTTTATAATTTCTACAAACATAACAATCACAATCTTCATCTAAAGGTCTATCATCTTCAGCATAAATTGAATTTTTCACAACAAGTCTACCATATTTTGTAAATACAGTTCCATGTCTTGCTATTCTAGTAGGATGAACACAGTCCATCATATCTATTCCATGTTCAACAGCTTCTAACATATCAAGAGGCTCTCCTACTCCCATTAAATATCTAGGCTTTCCATCTGGTAAAATTGGAGTTATATTTCTTAAAATTCTATACATATCCTCTTTAGATTCTCCAACTGCTAATCCACCTAAAGCATACCCTGATATAAATTCATCTAATTCTTTTAATTCTCTCAAACTTTTTTCTCTTAAATCTTCATAAATTCCACCTTGAACAATAGCAAATAATCCCTGTTCATCAGTTCTTTTGTGAGCTTCAACACATCTTTTTGCCCATCTAGTAGTACGTTCTATTGATGGTATTAAATATTCCCTTGAAGAAGCTCCTGGAGGGCATTCATCAAATAGCATAACTATATCTGAACCTAAATTATTTTGTATCTCTATGGATTTTTCAGGAGATAAAAATCTTTTTGAGCCATCTATATGAGAAGAAAATCCAACTCCCTCTTCTGTTATTTTTCTCAAATGTCCCAAACTAAATACTTGAAATCCTCCACTATCTGTCAATATTGGTCTATCCCAATTACTAAACTCATGAAGTCCTCCAAATTTTTTTATTAATTCATCAGAAGGTCTTAAATGAAGATGATAAGTATTTCCTAAAATTATTTGAGTTCCCAACTCTAATAATTCCTCTTTTGTCATTCCTTTAACACTTCCTTGAGTTCCAACTGGCATAAAAACAGGAGTTTCTATTTTTCCATGAGAAGTAGTTATTACTCCTGCTCTTGCATTTCCATTCTTTTTTATCAATTCATAAGTTACTGGTAATTTTTTCATTTTTCCTTCCAATCTTTATCTTTCAACTTCTATTACATATTTAATCTTCTTAATATTTTCAATAAGCATACTGTAATCTTTTTTATTAGAAATTTCTACAGCAACTTTTATTTTTAAATATTTTTTTCCGTTTTTAGAAATATTCATAGAATTTATATCTGTTAAAACTATTTTATGATTTGCTATTAAATTTATAACTTCCATTACAAGACTCTTATTGTCTTCAGCTATTATTGAAAATTTAAATTGATATTTATTCATTTTCTTATCAATAACATCTGCATCCCATCTAACATTTATCTGTCTTTCTGGTTCAAGTTCTATCATATTTTGAAAATTTTTACAATCTTTCCTATGAATAGCTATTCCTGTAAGTTTAGTTATATATCCACCTATTTCATCTCCTGGTAAAGGAGTACAACATTTAGCAAATCTAATAAGAGTATTTTCTATCCCTTCTATTATAATTCCATAATCATTTTTCTTTCTAGAATTTTTAATTTGAGTAGGAACTACATTTTTTGTTAATACTTCTTTTTCTTTTATATTTTCTATATAATCTTTTAATTTATCAACAAAAATTTCTGCCTTACTTCTTTTTTCTCCCATAATAAAATAGAAATCATCCAATGTTGCTATATTATGTTTTTCCATATGTTTTTTAGTTACAGGAGATTCTTCTATCTCTTTTAAGGTCATAGGAACAGGTAATTTTGCCCCTTCTTTTTCTAATATATCCTTACCTAATTTTATATTTTCTTCCCATTTTTTATCTTTTAACCACTTTCTAATCTTACTTTTAGCCCCTTGAGTAACAACTATATCAAGCCAATCATTTCCAGGACCTTTAGCATTTTTAGATGTGATTATTTCTACTCTATCACCACTTTTTAATTTATAATCAAGTGGTACTATATCTCCATTTACTTTAGCACCTATACATTTACATCCAACTTCAGAGTGAATTGCAAAAGCAAAATCTATTGGAGTAGACCCTGTTTTTAATTCTAAAATATCTCCTCTTGGCGAAAATGTAAATATTGTTTCTTCTATAATATCTCCTGTTATAGAAGTAACAAAGTCTTCAGCACTATCAGCCTCTTTATTTAATTCTATTATATCTCTAAGCCATGAATAAACCTTATCTTTTTTTCCAACTTTTACTTTTTCCTTATAACTCCAGTGTGCTGCAACTCCCTCTTCTGCTATCCTATCCATCTCTTCTGTTCTTATTTGTATCTCAACAAATTTTCCTTCTGGTCCAACTATTGTTGTATGAATAGATTGATAGTTATTAGATTTTGGAACTGCTATATAGTCTTTAAATCTTCCTGGAACTGGACTAAATTTTTCATGAATTACTCCTAAAGTATGATAACATGTTGTAACATCTTTAACAATAATTCTTATTCCCATCAAATCATATAAATCTTCATAGCTTCTATTTTTTTCATAAACTTTCTTATAGATACTATAAAAATGTTTAAATCTTCCTTTTATATTACCTTCTATTCCAGACTTGTCTAATAATTCTTTTATTGTGTTTTCTACACCTTTTATATATTCATCTCTCTCTTCTTTCTTAGAATTAACAAAATCTCTTACTTCTACGTATTTGTCAGGATAAATATATAAAAAACATAAATCTTCCAATTCAGATTTTATTTTAGCCATTCCTAATCTATGAGCTAGTGGAGCATATATAGCTAAAGTTTCTTTAGATACTCTAAGTTGCTTTTCCTCTGGTACAAAATTTAAAGTTTTCATATTATGTAATCTATCAGCTAATTTTATAATAATAACTCTTATATCTTTTGACATAGCAAGAATCATTTTTCTAATACTTTCATCTTGTTGTTTTGTTCCATTAGGTAATTTTTTTAATTTAGTAACTCCATCTACTAAATTTGCTACACTTTTTCCGAAACTATATTCTATATCAGCTAAAGTAATAAGAGTATCCTCAACTATATCATGTAAAATTCCAGCTATAATTGAGTCTGTATCCATTCTCATTCCAATAATTATTTTAGCAACTTGGACAGGGTGTAATATATAATTTTCTCCAGACTGTCTAAATTGTCCAATATGAGCTTCTTCAGCCAATGAAAAAGCAAGTTTTATTTTTTCTATATCTACATCAAGTTTTTGTTTTTCTATTTCTTCTAGAAGTTCCTTTAAATAATCCATATTTACCCTCTTTCATAGAAAAAAATTAGTATTCTATCAAAGTAAATACATCATATCCCTCTAATTTTTTTCTACTATCAAATTCTTCTTTTAATTCTATCAAATAACAAATTCCAACTACCTCTCCACCTAATTCTTCCACTAATTTTATAGTAGCTAATGTAGTTCCTCCTGTTGCTAATAAATCATCTATTATTACAACTTTTTGACCTTTTTTTATAGCATCTTTATGTATCTCTAAAGTATTTTTTCCATATTCTAAATCATAATCAAAAGATATAACTTCTCTTGGTAATTTTCCAGGTTTTCTTATAGGAACAAATCCTATCCCTAAATTAAATGCTACAGGACATCCAAACATAAATCCTCTTGATTCTGGCCCAACTATTAAATCTGCCTTTTTTTCTCTAGCAAAATTAGAAAATTCTTCTATGGCACTTTTAAAAGCCTCTCCATTTTGAATAAATGTTGTTATATCTCTAAAAGTAACTCCTTCTATTGGAAAATTTTCTATGGCTGTTACATATTTTTTATAATTTATTTTCATTGTCCAAACTCCTTACTAGTTCTAAATATCTTTGATTTTTTCTCCCGTTTTTAGAAACAAACTTGAGTGTATTCTTTGATTCTTTATAATTTTTTAATTTATATTCAACTTCCCCTAAAAGTATGTAAATTTCATCTTTAATTTCTATATTATTATTTAAAACTATATATTTCTTTAACTCTTTTTCAAGTTCTTCATAATCAAAAGAATATTTATATTTTAATTGAAAATAGAAATTCATAGCTTCTGAATCTAAATAAAATCTTGTTGGAAAACTATTTAACATATTTTTTACTCTATCATCTAAACCACTATCAATTAAAAAATTTACATACATATCATAAAAATTAATATCAAAATTTTCTATTTTATTCTCAACATTTTCTAAATATTCTTGAGAAATTTTTAAATTATTTTTTATTAAGAGAAAAACTTTTAATTTTTTTGTTTCTATATCATTTTCTTTTTCATATAAATTTTCTAAAGATTCTAAAGATTTTTTATAATTTCCATCTAAATAATAAGTATATGCTAAGTTTTTTATTAATCTAACATCTCTTTCACTATATTTCATAGCTTCTTCATAATAAAATATAGCTTTTTTATAGTCGCCTAATTTTACATATGATTCTGCTATTTCTTCTAAAAGAATTTTATTTTTAGAATCTTCTTTGAAAAGTTCTTCAAAAGTTACTAAAGCCTCTGAATATTCTCCTCTTTGCTTTAAATTTATCCCTTTTAAAATAACATACTCTGGTCTTTCTAAATTATCATTTGTATTTTCTCTTTTCTCATATGAACTACAACCTAAAATAATTAAAGTCAATATACAAATAATTTTATTTTTCATCTTCATTTTCATCCAAATCATATTCTATTCCTGGAGCTATAACTCCTCCAGAAACAATTAATTTTACACCATCTTCTACACTCATATCTAATTCATGTACATCTTCTATCGGTACACAAATAAACATTCCAGAAGTGGGATTTGGTGATGTTGGAATAAAAACATTATAAACATCTCTTCCATAACATTTAGCAACAGCTTCATTTTTTTCAGCAGTTAAAAATCCAATACTATATATTCCTTTTTTAGGATATTCTACTGAAACAACTTTTTTATATCCTGAATTTTTATTTGATGATACTAATGAAACTATCTGTAACATTGTAGAATAAACTTGTTTTATTATAGGAAGCTTACAAATTAAATCATCCATTCTCTTTTTAAGCCTTTTTCCAACTATATTTTTTGTTATTAATCCAATTAAAAGTATAAAAACTAAAATCATTAATAAATACACTAAATATATTACTAAAACTATTCTATCATTTTGTTCCACTCCTAAAGTTTTAATAATACTATTTATGATTGATACCATAAAAGAATCTAAAGTTAATCCTATTACTATATTTATAAGCCAGTTTATAATATATACTGTAAAAAAAATAGGTAAAAGTACTATCATTCCAGCATAAAAATAAGTTCTTATTACTTTTAACATTCTTCCTCTATTCCTCCTATATGTAATAATACTTTAGAAATTCTTACTTTATCTACTTCTAAAACTTTTAATTCTATATTTTCTATTTTTATAACATCATCTTTTTTGGCAATTTCATTTAATTCATTTAAAATAAGACCACCTAAACTGTCATAATCATCAGATTCTGGAAGATTTATATTTAACTCTTTATTTAATTCTTCCACATCCATCATTCCGTCTACTTCATAAGTATTTTCTGATATTTGTTTTATTGTATCTTTTTCATTTAAATCATACTCATCTCTGATGTCTCCAAAAATTTCTTCTATTACATCTTCTATAGTAACTACTCCTACTGTTCCTCCATATTCATCTACAACTATAGCCATATGAACATGGTCTTTTTTAAAATCTTCAAGTATACTTAAAACAGATTTTGTTTCTGGAATAAAAAAGGCCTTTCTAACAAATTCTTTAACCTTTGAATCTTTCTTCCCTTCTTTCATAGCTACTAATAAATCTTTAGCATATAAAATACCTATTATATCATCTATTCCTTCATTATAAACAGGTATTCTGGAAAACCCTTTTTCTACAACTTTCTCTAATATATCTTCTACTTTTTCTTCTCCATCAAAAGCATATACAGCTGTTCTAGGAGTCATAACCTCTCTTGCTAAAGTATCTCCAAAAGTTACAATTGATTCAATCATATCTTTTTCCTCATTTTCTATAACTCCTTCAGCTTTTCCAACATTTACATAAGAGATAATATCTTGTTCTGTTATTGTTACTGCATTATCTTTTATTTCTATTCCTAATAATCTACTTAAAAGTTTAGAAATTGAGGTTAATATAATAATAAAAGGTTTAAATACTTTTGTCATTATATGTATTGGTATAATCACTTTTTTAGAAATTGTTGTAGAATGATTTTTAGCTATTATTTTTGGAGTTATTTCTCCAAATATTAATATAACTAAAGTCATTACTACAGTAGAAATTAAAACTACTCTTCCTTGTGACTCTGTTCCTTTGCTAGTTAAAAACTTAGTTATTAAAGCTGTAGCTAATGATGTTGAAAAAATATTTACTATATTATTTCCTAGTAATAATGCTGTTAGAATATCTGTTGGTTTTTTCAACCATTTTTTTAATAACTCACCCTTTTTAGGACTTTTTTCAGATATATCCTCTAAATGAATACTAGAAAAAGCTGTTAAAGCTGTTTCTGAAGCAGAAAAAAATCCTGATAACATAATTAAAATTACTAATAAAATCAAATCCCGATACGTGTCCAATATACCTACACCTTCCTTAAAATTAATTTATAGTTATTCTATAACAAAAAGTTTATCTCCTTTTTGTACTATTTCCCCATTCTCAACTAAAATTTTTACTACCTTTCCTGAATATTTACAAATTACATCATTCATCATTTTCATAGCTTCTATGATACATACAACATCTCCATTATTAACTTCATCTCCCTCTTGAACAAAATGAGGCTCCCCAGGAGCTGGAGATCTATAGAATGTTCCTGACATTGGAGCTATTACTATATTTCCTTTTGTTTTTTCATCAGAAGTTTTAGACGAAGCAGTAGTTACTTTTTTTTCTTTAGAAACTGATTTATTTGTTACAATTTCTTTACTCACATATTTTATTTCTTTTTTTAAAGTAATTTTTTCATCACCTTTTTCTAAGGTAATTTCATTTAATTCTCTTTCATTCATTTTTTTCGCTAACATTTCTATTAATTCTAAACTTATATTTTCCATTATATCTCCTTAATTGCTTCCTATTATTCTTAGTTCCTTCACTCCATCTATTTCACTTATTAATTCTAATACTCCCTCTACTTTTCTTAGAGTATCTTGATTTGTTTGAACAGATATTGTAGCCCTTCCAATACCATCAATAGAAATATTTTGGATTATTGTTAATATATTCATATCATGACTTGCTATTACATCTAAAATTCTTGCAAGAATTCCAGGTTCATCTCTTAAAGCTAAATGAATACTAAATACTTTTTCCTGTCCACCTTCAAAGAATGGTTTTATATAGTCTTTATATTTATAGTAAGTACTTCTACTAAGTCCTACTTTTTTTATAGCTTCATATTTTGACATTTTTTCATTTTGTACTAAATCATTTACTAAAAGTACATTTTTTATAGAACTTGGTAATATTCTTTTGTCAACTATATAATATTCTTTTTTATCAGCCTTTTGAACTTCTTTTATTTTTTCATCAATATTTTTTTCTTTTTTATTTACCTTAATTTTTTTATTTTCTTTTGTTTCGATATTTTTATCTTCTATAATTTGATTTTTTTTAGGTCTTCCTGGTCTAGCCATTTTATACCTCCTCTCCCTTATAAGCTTTTATAGTATTATTTAAAAGCATTGCTATAGTCATTGGTCCTACTCCACCTGGTACAGGAGTAATATATGAAGTTTTCTTAGAAACATTTTCAAAATCTACATCTCCATATAATTTTCCATCTATTCTATTTATTCCCACATCTATAACAATGGCTCCCTCTTTAACCATATTTTCTGTTACAAATTTAGCTTTTCCTAAAGCAGCCACAATAATATCAGCATTTTTTAAAAGTTCTTCTATATTTTTTGTTTTACTATTACAAACTATTGTTGTTGCTCCTCTATTTATAAGAAGAGCTGCTATAGGCTTTCCAACTATATTACTTCTTCCTATAACTACAGCATTCATTCCATATAAGTTTATATTTTCAATGGTATCTAGAAGATACATGATTCCTTGTGGTGTGCATGGAACTAAACCATCTTCTTTCCCTAAAACTATTTTTCCTAAGTTTTCAGCTTTAAATCCATCTACATCTTTTTCTGTAGCTATGGCATTACAAATTTTTTCTTCTTCTAAATGTTTTGGTAAAGGTAATTGTACCAAAATTCCATCTATATTTTTATTATTATTTAATTTTTCAATTTCTTCTAATAACCCTTCTTGTGTAATATCTTCTGGTAAAGTGATTTTTTCACTATATATTCCAACTTTTTCACAAGCTTTTACTTTTGAATTTACATATATTTTTGAAGCTGGATTTTCTCCAACCATTATTACAGCAAGACCTGGTTTTCTTTTACCTAAACTTTCTAATTTTTCAATCTGAAGTTTTATATTATTTAATATTTTTTCTGAGTATTTTTTGCCATCTAGTATATTCATAAATAAATCGACTCCTATTTTAATATATCTCCTATTTTTATAAAATTACCATTTAAAAGGTCTGCTCCTGATAAAATTTTTTTACTTTCAGGTTTTGCACTTGTAATTATTAAAGACCCCTCTTTTACTTTTACAACAGGACCTTTTCCTTTTACTTTATCTACAATCTCTCCAATTTCTCCATTTTCATAGATTTTATCATATTTTTTTACTTGATATATTTTCAAGATTTTTTCTTCATGAAAAGTCCATGAGCAAGGAACAGGACTAAGTCCTCTTACAAAGTTAAATATTTTTTCTTTTGAATT
This sequence comes from Fusobacterium sp. FSA-380-WT-3A, assembly GCF_012843705.1. Lineage (NCBI taxonomy): Bacteria > Fusobacteriati > Fusobacteriota > Fusobacteriia > Fusobacteriales > Fusobacteriaceae > Fusobacterium > Fusobacterium sp. FSA-380-WT-3A. The sequence continues at coordinate 64,106 of NZ_JABAFQ010000007.1, forward strand.
ATTCCACTCTATTTTTAAATCTTCTTTTTTGAATGGCTTTACAAAAGTTGCTTTTTCATTATCTTGAGGTATTCTTTCGTTTTGACCTTTTCCTATTAAATCCACAGCCTCTTTTAGAGCTTCAGCTCCTATCTCTTTTAATCTATCATGTAAAGATAAAAAATCATCCTCTTCAGTAATTGCTGTTTCTTTAGATAAAATAATATCCCCTGTATCTAATCCCTCAGCTATATACATTATAGTTACTCCTGATTTTTCATCTCCTTCTATTAAAGCAGCATTTATAGGGGCTGCTCCTCTAAATCTTGGAAGTAAAGAGGAATGAACATTTATAATTCCATATTTAGGAATATCTATTATCTCTTTAGGAATTATTTTTCCATAAGCTACTACTACGATTAAATCTGGATTCAATTCTTTTATAGTTTTTTGAATCTCTTCTGTTTTTAAAGTCTCTGGTTGATATATAGGTATATTTTTATCTATTGCATATTGCTTCACAGGTAAATATTCTATTTTTTTACCTCTTTTATTTATTTTATCAACCTTAGTAAAAACTCCTATTATCTCATGATTTTTTGTTAAAATATCTAAACTTGGTACTGCAAATTCTGGAGTTCCCATGAATAAAATTTTCATATATTTTTATTTTCCTCCTATTTGTTTCCTTTAATATCCTCTACTATTTCTATAAAATCTTTTATATTTTTAAACTCTTTATATACAGATACAAATCTTACATAGGCAACTTCATCTAATTTTTTTAATTCTTCCATTACAAGTTCTCCTACATACTTAGTACTAATTTCACTTTCTAAAGAATTTTGTAATTTTCTTTCTATTTTTAAAACAAATTCTTCTATTTCATCTCTACTAATATTTCTTTTGCTTGTAGCTATAGTTAATCCTCTTATTATTTTATTTCTATCAAATTTTTCTCTACTATTATCTTTTTTTATTACATAAAGAGCTCTCTCTTCTATTTTTTCATAAGTTGTAAATCTTTTTTTACAAACAAGACACTCTCTTCTTCTTTTAATAGAATTCCCATTTATAAACTCTCTACTATCTACAACTTTTGTATCACTACTATTACAAAATGGACATCTCATACACTCCTCCTTCTAAATATCTTCTTCTTCTGATATACATTTTATTACTTCTGATGGAGTCTTACAATTTAATAATTTATTTCTAAAACTTTCACTTCTTATTAATCTTGATATTCTTGCTAAAACTTTTAAATATATTCTATTCTCTTTTAATGGAGAAGCAAAAGTAAAAAATATTCTTACAGGTTCTTCATCCATAGCATTATATTCTATTTTTTCTTTACTAATTCCAAAAGCTATTGTTAAATGTTCTGCATTTTCTGTTTTTGCATGTGGAATAGCTATACCTTTTCCAATTCCAGTACTACCAAGTTCTTCTCTCTCAAATAAAGCTTTTTTTACATTTTCTTTATCTGTAGCAATATTTGGAGATTTTGTTAATAATTCTGCTAATTCATCTAGTATACTCTCTTTTGTTTTTCCTTTTAATTGAAGTTCAATTAACTCTTCTTTCATATAGTCTGTTATTTTAACTATATCTGTCATTATTTTTCCTCCCAAATATATCTCTTAAAATTTAAACTTTCTTCCAAATGATAATTAAAATAATTTTCAAATAATTCAAGTACACTTTTTATATCTTCTATTCTCAACTTTTCTTTCAACAACTCCTTGACTTTCCCAAAATAAATTTTTTGAATTATGCTAACTTGAAAATCATTTAATAAAATACTATCTTCTTTTAATTTTTTTCCAAAATATGCCTCTTTAATGGAAAAATATTTTCCTTCTTCAACATTAAAATTTAATCCCTCTTCTACTAGGATTTTATAAAGATAGTATACTAATAATAAAAAATATTTTGATTTTTCAGTTTCTTTATTAATATATTTTAAACTATTTAAAGTTAAATCATAAAGCTTACTATTTCTTTCTCCAAATTTTAAAACTTCTACTAAAATAAAACATATATACAAGGATATTCCTATTTTCTCTATATTTTTTTTTATATTCTCAAAGTTTTCTATTAAATCTATGCTACTTCCTATATAATTTTCACCTTTTTTATAGAGAATAAACTTTGAGTAACTTAAAACATCTGATGCTGTTTTATCTCTTTTTTTACTTTTTTTTATTCCTTTATAAATGACTGTTTGTTTTCCTAAAGAATTAGTAAATACTGTAAGTAATCTATCAGAATCATTTATATCTTTTTTTTTAATAACTATTCCTTCTACTTTTATAAATTCTGTCATTAAATTTTAAACTCACTTTCAGAAATATTTTTATTTATTACTATATTCGATAATTTTAAATGAGCTATCAAAATATTTTTATCATAAATTTTTATTTCAACAGGTAATTTATAACCATCTATATTTTCCATTTTTAAAATATCTAAATTTAAATTTTCTTTTTTTACTTGAAACTTATTTTTAGTATTATATAATTTTTTAAATTCAGAATCATCTTTATATTTTTTCTGAAAAAAAGTTATTGTATCCACAATATAATTTTCTTCTTCTATGTTATTTTCTTCTATTACCTGGTCAAATATTGGTAAATATACTATTTTTTTATTGTCTTTATATAGAAAAATTTCCCCTTTATGGCTTTTAGGTTCTAACATAGTTTTTTTTAATACATTTGGTAATCTATATAAAATATCATAAGTTTTTTCATTTGATTTATTATTATTAAAACTTTTTTCATTAACTATCATTTTCAAAGTTTTAATAGTATTTATATCCTTACTTTCTTCTGAAAAACTAAAAATTGAAATAAATATAAAAAAAAGTAAAGTTATTACTCTTTTCATGTTTTTCTCCTTTTTATTTTTTATTTTTACTAAAATTTAGTACTATTTACAATTTATATTTGATATACAATTATATTATATTTAAGCTGATTTGTAAAGAAAAATATTGATTTTTTAATACTATTTACCAAAAAAATATTAATTATTTATTTTTATTTTAAAACCAAATTCACTATAAAAAAATACTTTTATTGTACTTTTATTTTTTTATAAAATAAAAACTGGTATTTCAACCAGTTTAATTTTTTAATATGGCGATTCTGATGCGAATTGAACGCATGGCCTACGCCTTAGGAGGGCGTCGCTCTATCCAACTGAGCTACAGAATCTTTTTTCCATTTTCTATTATACATTATTTATAAAAAAATGCAAGCTTCTATTTTTATTTTTCTATCACTCCTTTTATACCATAAGCTAAATGTTTTCTTCCTAACCAACTTATTAATTTGATTTTAGAAGAATATTCTCTAAACAAATTATCTTTTTCCAAATGATTTATTCTTTTAGAAAATTTTATTAACTCCTCCATAAAATGAGCATCACTACCAAAAGTTAATTCTTTCTCATATCTCTTTTGAACATCTTCAGCTATCAAATTTCTAAAATTTGGGAGAGCATGATTATGAATTTCTATGGCATCTACTCTAGCTATCACATTATAAATATAATCTTTATTTTTTAAAAAATTTTTTTGAGCAAGTCCAGCTATATGAGGAATAGATTTATAACATTGAAATTTTTCTAAAGCCCTTAAATAATAATGAATATCCTGATGAGTTTTTGCCATTCTATATTTATTCTTATTTGGTTCAACAAAAGATTTGTAAAAATATATTAAATCATCTTCTGTTTTAAAATAGACTAACATTTCAAAACCATCAATACAGCCTAATTCTATTCCAGGAATTACATTTATTCCCATTTTTCTAAGCATGATATTTCCCCCAATAGCATTGTGGTCAGTTACTGCTAATAAATAACTTTTATCTCTCAAATGATGTTCTAAAGCTTTACAACTTATAAATCCATCTGAATAATTAGTATGTATATGTAAATCTATAACTTTTTCTTTACTATTTTTTTCTACATAAAATTCTCTAAAAAATTCACTCAATTTTTGCAATTCCATAATCTCCTCCTAACTAAATAATTGGGGACATTAACCTACAAATCGCTTCTTTAATCTTCTCTATTTTTCCTCTATTATTTATTACATCCTTAGTTAATCTTATACTTTTTGAAATATCTTCAAAAAATATTTCTCTTAAATATCCAATTAATTCTATATCATAAACTATGCAATTCATTTCAAAGTTTTGGTAAAGACTTCTATAATCAAAATTTGCACTACCAAAAGAAAGAATCTCATTATCAATTATCAAAATTTTACTGTGTAAAAAGCCTTCTTTATATTTGTATACTTCTGCCCCTTCTTTTAACATCTCTATTGAAAAATTTTGATTAGCCCATTGTACAAATGGATGGTCTGGATAAAAAGGTATAATTATTTTTACTTCAACTCCAGATTTTAAAGCCATTCTTAAACAATCTAGAAGAAAATCATCTGGTACAAAATAAGGAGTTTCTATATAGATACTTCTTTTTGCTTCCATTATCATTCTAATATAACAATCTCTAATTGTCCTTGTTTCATAATTTGGTCCACAACTTACTAGTTGTATTCCATTGACATTATAATTTTTTAGATTTTCATGAACTTTATTTATTTTTTTTCTGAGAATTTTATCTGTTTCTACATAATCTAAATGTTTTTTTTGCAAAAAACTCCAATTTATATAAAATTCTCTTTCTATATCTATAGAAGCTTCCCCCTCTATTCTAGCCCCTGTATCTCTCCATTCTCCTAATCTTCCTTTTCCTATATATTCTTTTCCTATATTAAAACCTCCTGTATATGATATTAGACTGTCTATAACACATATTTTTCTATGGTCTCTATAATTTGCTCTTATATTTCCTATTTTTATAAATGGAAAACTTGAAGGAAAGAATACTTTCAACTGTACATTATTTTTTTTCAATGATTTTTTTCTCACTCTTGTTAGATTTTTAGTTCCAACACCATCTACAATAATTTTTATACTTACCCCTTCACGAGATTTTTTTTCTAATTCATCATAGATTTTTTTCCCAACTTCATCATCACTAAAAATAAAATACTCCATATTTATACTTTCTTTTGCATTTTTTATATCTTCTAACATATTCCTAAAGAAGCTATTTCCCTCTTTATAAAAAAATACATTATTGTAATATGTAACCTTACTTCCAACAGTATTATTTATATAATTTATCATTTGATTTCTTTTTTCTACAAGCTTTAATTTATATCCTTCTGTTTTATAAAGTTCTTTAAAAAAAGTTCTTGAATAAAACTTCATAACTTTTCTTTTTTTATAAAATTTTAATCCAAAAAATAAATAAGCTAAAAATCCTAAATATGAAGTTAATAAAAGAAGAGTTATCCAAAATAAAGTATACATAGGTCTTTTTCTTTCAAAAAAAATAACTATTAAAGCAAAAATAATATTTATATAAAAAAGTGATTCTCCTAATGTATGTACCATATCCCTTTCTCTCCTTTTTTTCTATATTATATCACTTTTTTTCAAAATTTTAATTGAGAATTTCATAAAATTAGTATATACTTATTATGTAAAGAATAATTTTTAAGAGGTAAAATATGGACTTTTTTGAAAATATAAAACTAGAGAAAAAAATTAATTTAATAACAGAGAATTTTTATAAAAATTTAGATTCCTATCCAAGTAGGAATGAATTATCTAATTTTCTTATAGAAACTTTTGATTTTTCAGATATTGATAATATAGAAAATAATTCTTTATTAGAAGTATCTCAAATTTTTGTAGATAAAGTTATTTCTACAAAACAAAATATATTTAAAAATCTTCAATCTCTTTATCCAGAAAAAGAAATTGAAATCAAATATCTTGACTCTCTTATAAAGGAAGATAAAATTTCATCTATTCTTAATATTAACTATGATACTTTGTTTTATAATGATGAGAAAATTAAAAAACTTTCTCCATTTGATAAAGATACTTTTGCTATTGGAAAAACTAAACTTTATAAGCCTTTAGGAGAATTAGATTCTATTGATACTTGTATTATTACTAGTCAAGATTTGAAAAAATTAAAAGTTCTTCCTTTTTATAAAAATTATTTTAACAGTATCCGTTATGATTTAAAGTTAAGAACAAATATTATTTGTGCTTTTGATTTAAAAGATTCTGATTTTTTTGAAATTCTTGAATTTATATTTGGAGATTTTCCAAATTTATTAAAAGATGTATATCTAGTTACAAATGAAAGTATTACTAATTCAAAAGTTTTAGATTTTATAAAAAAATATAATATTCAGATTTTAAATTATGAGTCTTCTGTATTTTTTAGAAAACTTTATAACTGCTTCAATGATATAGAGGATGCTGATGATGAAATTTCTGAAATAGAAACTCCTCAAGAAATTATTGAAAATTCAATTTCTATAATTGAAGAAGAGGATTCTAATGAAGAGGTAACAAACACTACAGAAAATTTAAATACAATCTCTGAAGAAATTTCTGAAAATATGGAAAATCCAGTTGCTTTAGCTGAAAATTCTAATCTAGATATCAATCCAATCTTTGAAGATACTAATAAATCTGAATTAATATCTGGAAAAAAAGAAGAAATTATTAAAACTGAGATAGAAAATAAAATTTTAGAATCTGAAATAATTACAGAGGAAGTTATAGATATTGACTCTCCTATGGAAGATTCAAATAGAGAGGTACAATTTTCTTTATTTGATAATATTCAAGAAGAAAAATTTAATAAAGAAGAGGAATACATCCCTCAAGATGTAATTTTAGAAAATAATAAATTTTCTTTAGAAACTGGATTAGAAAAAAAATATTCCTCTTTATCTCTTAATAAATTTCCTCTAATTTCCACTAATTTGCCAGAAAATATAGTTTTTGATGATATTGGAATTGTAGGAAATGCTGAAATGAAAATAGGAGAATTCTCTAATAATTGTTTCATTAGAATTCTTTCTAACAAAATTAACAATATCTCTCTTTTGGAGATTAAATCTAGAGATTTAAAATTAAGATTTAGTATAATAAATAATACTCCTGAAACAATTAAAGTTACAAGTGATTATTTTTACTATGAAATTTTCTCTACAACTACTCTTGGAAGAGCTATTGTAGTATTAGAAATGTTAGAATCTTTATTTTCAGAAGTACCTATGGAGTTTGCTTTTAAAAATCTAGCTGGAAAAATTACTCTTAATAATATTTCAGAAGTTGTTAAAATAAAAACTATCCATTCATTATTTAGTGCAGCTAAAGAGGAAAATTTAAAAGTACAAATGGATAAATTGGAAAATATAGATAACATTTTCTATCTACTTAACCTTGAACTTTTATTAAAAGATGAACACTTCTCAACTTGGTGTGATTATGAAGTTGATAAAACTTATTTACATAGCCAAGATAAAATTACTTTTAAACGTCTACACCATTTAGATAAAAAATCTTTAATTGAAGAAACAATAGTTTTAAAATCTCCTGTTTCTGAAAAGGATATTTCTGAAAATAAGATTATAGGTAAAAGAAAAGTTTGTACTGTTTATCTAAAAAAATTAAGAGGTGAATTCTAATGCTTGACAAAGATAAATTTCTTAAGGAATTTTCTATTAGTGAAGAAACTTTTTTAGCTACTGGTCTTCAATGGAAAGATTTAGAAGAAATTTATGATGATTATATTAGAATTATTCCTTTTTTAGAAAAAAAAGCTGACGAATTTACATTTGAATTAATTGACTCTAAAGCTGTTCATTCAGTTAGAAGAAGAGTTAAAAAACCAACTCATCTTATAGAAAAAATTATTAGAAAAGGGAAAAAATATTCTGATAAAAATATTAATGTTAATAATTATAAAAAAATTATTACTGACCTTATTGGAGTTAGAGTTCTTCATCTTTTTAAAGAAGATTGGATTGAAGTTCATAAAGAGATACTAAATAATTGGGAGGTTGCTGAGACCCCACAAGTAAATGTAAGACCTGGTGATTATAATACAGAATTATTAGAAAAAGCTTTATCTAATCTTAATTGTGAACTTATTATAAGAGAACATGGTTATCGTTCTGTACATTACTTAATCGAAAATTATATTGAAGAAATTGATGATATAGTTTATACAGAAATGCAAGTTAGGACAGTATTTGAAGAAGCTTGGAGTGAAATAGACCATATTATCAGATATCCTTATGATTTAAATAATCCAATTTTAAATGAATATTTAAGTATATTTAATAGGATTGTTGGAAGTGCTGATGAGATGGGGACATTTATAAAAAATTTGAAACCTACAGTTAGTGAAGGTTTTGGTCCTTTTTCTGATAGGGAACTTGACAATAAATTTAAATAAATTTTGGAGTAATTATGAATATTTTTATTTCAGAGAAAAATTTTATTCACAATATAAATTTATTAAAAAATAGATATAATAAAGATGTTATTCCTGTTATTAAAGCCAATGCTTATGGACATGATATTAACTTAATATCTAAACTGCTTTTAAAATACAAAATTAATATTTGTGCTGTTGCTAGAATTTCAGAAGCTTTAGAAATTTTAGAATATATAAATTATAACAAAAATTTTAAAATATTAATTTTTGAATCTATAGAATATGATTTTCTAAAAACAGTTATTAAGAATCCTCAACTCTTAATTTCCGCTAATTCATTAGAAGACCTATATCTATATCTAAAATTTGGAATTTCATCAAATCAAATTCAATTAAAAATAGATTTTGGATTTGGAAGAAATGGAATTTATATTAAAGATATAAATCTTTTGAAAGAATTAATGATTAAATATAACCTAAAATTCTCTGGAATTTTTACTCATCTTTTTTCTGTTGAATATAAAGATGGAGTAGATATTATAAATAAATTTACTGAAATAGTTGAAAATTTAGGTAAAAATAATTTTCAAATGATTCATCTTCAAAATAGTTTAGGTATTACAAAATATGGAAGTATACCAATCTCTACTCATTTAAGACCTGGAATGTTTGTTTTTGGTTTTTATGAAGAAGGAGCTTTTGAAAATAATTTGCAAAAAGTTTTTTCTTTAGAAGGAAAAGTTATAAATATAAAGGATATTTCATCTCTTAAATATCTCACTTATAACCAAAAAAAAGATTTATCTATTAACCTTTCTAAAGTAGCTATTATAAAAATAGGTTACGGTGATGGATTTTTAAAAACTAATGAAGGTTCTCTTGCTTTAATTAATAATCAAAAATTTAAAATTATCTCTGTTATGATGGATAGTACTTTAATAGAAATTGATGATACTGTTCATATAAATGATACTGTCAAGCTCTACTTTGATTTTTCACTAATTAGAGACCACCTTAAAATGAATATGTGTGAAGTTTTATCTCTCTTATCCCATAAAATTCCTAGAATTTTAATTTAAAAGGAACTAATAGATTGATGAAAAATCATTAATTGATTAGTTCCTTTCTTTATTTATCTTAACTAATATTTCCTAATTTTTTTCTTTTTTTCCAATCAGGCATAAATTTTTCAATAAATTCCCAAAAAGTTTTTTGATGATGAGGATATGGTATATGAGCTAACTCATGTAAAATAACATATTCTAGAAAATAAATAGATTTTTTATATAACTGATGATTATAAGTAATACTTTTTTTCATGGAGTTACATGAACCCCATCTAGTTCTCATATCTCTAAATCTTATTTTAATTGGAGTATATCCTACTTTTTCTCCAATCTCCATAGTTAAATCTATTACTAAAGAATAAAAATTTTCACATATCCATCTATCAATTAATTTTTTTCTATTTTTAAAAGAATTCTCTTGAATATTTATATAAAATTTTTCATCTTTTAATTGACAAAATTCTTCTATAGAATTATTTATTTGTATTGGATAAATTTTTCCCAAATAAATAAAATTTTCATCAAACTCATTTTTTATTTTTTTCTTGTGGTCAATTACTTCTATTATCCACTTTTCTCTTTTTTCAATAAGTTTTTCTATATAACTATTTGGTACTCTAAAAGGACAAGATATTTTTATCTTACATTCATCATCTATTTTTATTATTATATTTTTTATTTTTTTTCTAGTGACAATTAATTCAAATTTTTTTAAGCTATCTGGCAATTTTAATCTATTCATTATTTTCCTAAATATTCATATATTTTTACTAAATAAAAAGTTTTAAAATCTTGAGATTTTTCTAAAATTTCTTCAAAATTAAACCACTTACCTATTAAATCTTCTCCTTCATCTAATTTTAATTCTTTTTGCTTTACATCTTTTTTTAATTTTAATATATATAAACTTAATTTTTCTTCTGTGTAACCTGGTGATATTGCTAGAGGTTTTTTTTCTTCATAAATGATATCATAATCCTCCTTAGAATATCCTCCTTCCTCCCTCACTTCTCTGTATAAAGCATCTTTAGGAATTTCTCCTTCATCTATAAGTCCTGCTATAACTTCCAAAGAATTTTCTTTGATTCCTGGTCTAAATTGCTCTACAAAATATCCTTTTTTCCCATCACTAGAAACTAAAAGTGCTGCTATTGCACTTTGTTTTTCTAAGTATTCTAAAGTCATTCCATTTACAGGATGGCTCATTTTTCTAGGTTTTAAAAATACAAAATCTTCCATTTTTCCTCCCAAATTACTCTATAATTTCTACATTTACATTAACTTTATATATTACATCTTTTCTTTCTATTACTATTTTTAGTTTTTCAGAAATTTCTTTATCATTTCTTATTTTTTCTAAAAACTCTCTAGACGGATTAATCGCTATTGGATTACCTACTGATTTTAACATAGAATAATCTCCACTAGTATCTCCATAAGCAAAACTTTTTTCTAAATCAATATCATATTTTTTACAAAAATTATTTAAACTTTTAATCTTATTTTTTGAGTCCCACATAGGAGATATTTCTCCAGAAAATTTTCCATCTCTTATATGATATACTGACCCTTGATAGTCATCTGCACCCCATTTTTCAGCCATTCTTCTAACTAAAAAATCAGGACTTCCAGATATAAAAATTATTTTATGTCCTTGTTCCTTATGCCATTTTATTCTTTCTCTTGTATATTTATAAACTCTATTTCCTTTTAGTTTCATTACTTGTTCTGATACAAATTCATTATCTTTTTCAGAAATTCCAACCATTGCATTTACATAGCTTTCTGTAAGAGTCAATAAATATCCATCATAATCCCCTACTCTCTCAGTCCACAATCTAAAAGTTTCCTTGACTTTTCCTTCATAAACCAAAGGGTCAATTAATTCATATTTAATCATTTTTTTAAAATGTTCTGTTAAAAGTGAATTTCTACATATAGTTCCATCTATATCAAAAAAAGCTCCTATCATTAAGTTTCCTCATTTCTTAAAACATATTTTTTATTATTTTATCATATAAATTTATGTTTATAAAGTTTTTTTAATTTTCTCTTTTTTTTTTCATTAAAATATGATATTATAATCTAAAAAAATACTTTTTGATTTTTTTTAAATTATTTTTAATGGGAGGAATTTATATTATGATGAAAAAGAAAGATTTTGTAGCTCTTTATCAGGAACTAGGTAATATTGAGAGCTTTTCTGTAGCTGCTCAACAAGTAGAATTATTTATGGAAACTATGAAAGTTGCTATGGAAAAAGATGACCTTGTAATTTTAAGAAAATTTGGAAACTTTGAAAAAAGAATTTTAAAAGGTAGAGAAGGAAGAAATCCTAAAACTGGTGAAATGATTATGACTGAAACTAAATATAGAGTTAATTTTAAACCTGCTTCTACCTTCAATAAAAGAATTGATGATTTTACAAAAGGACAAGAAAAATCTTCTAAAAAAAAATCTCGTAAATTAAAAAATAAATAATTTTTAAATTTATTATTTAATTAAACGAATATTTTATGAAAATATAAAAAGGATTAACTATAGTTAATCCTTTTTATTATCTATTTTTTTAGTTAAATTTTTATATTTTTTAGCAAATTTCCAATCTTTTTATAATTTTTTAAATTATAAAATTTTATTAAATTTTATAAAACTTAACTGTTATATGAACATTAATATACTTAAAATTAAATTTTATCTCCAAAATATACCTTTTAAATATCACATCAAATTTAAACTATTATTTTATAAAATAATTACTAATATGTACACAAATAACAATATAATAACTTTAAATTTTATTTCTAGTAATTTTCTATTCATTATTTTCTAAAAATTATTTTATATTTTAAATTAACAAATCCATCAACTATCTAAAATATCCTTGAAAAATTTTTTCTCCTTAAATTTTCTACTAATATTTTAGATAAAATTTTTCTACCATACGTAATATATATTTTATACTTTTAAATTTTCTTCTGATAGTCTTAAAAATTTTAAAATTTATAAATAAATTAATTTTTTTATATAATATTTTCAACTCTTTTTACTAAATATTTCCTATATACTTTTATAAATTTATAATCCTCTTATTTAATTTATTTAATATATTAATTTCCACTTAAATATTAAACAAATAATAAAAAAAGCTATAGACTATTCTATAACTCCTTACTCACAACTTTTCATTTAATATTTAAATATATATTTTCTCTCTCTATTTCTTCCAAAAAATTAAAAAGTTGGCAAGTTCCTATCCTCCCAGAGGGCTGCCCCCCAAGTACTTTCAGCGTTTACGAGCTTAACTGCTAGGTTCGGTATGTTACTAGGTGTACCCTCGTAGCTTTTCTTGCCAACTTATTTTCTCTCATGTGTCTCTTAAACACTCAATACTACATAGTAATTTCTCTTGATTAAGATTCCGACTTATTAGTATTGGTCCGCTCAA
>NZ_JABAFQ010000008.1 GCF_012843705.1 Fusobacterium sp. FSA-380-WT-3A
ACTTATTTTTGTCTATTTTCATATAAAAAATTAAAAAATTTTTATATAAAATCAATTTATAATTTCCTTAGAAATAATAAAAAAGAAAGGTTCCCCTTTCTTTTTTAATTTTTCTTTAAAAATTCAGATAATAAATTTACTATATAATTTATATTATTACTATCAGAAATATTAAATTCATAATCTCCATTCCCATTATGCTCTTTATTTGATACATCTTTTGCTAATTTTTTAAAATCATTCAACTGACCTTTTTTAGCATTTATCCAAAATTTAAGAAAGCTTTTTTGTAATTTAAAATCTATTATATTTCTTCCATTTAATTTAAAAGCAATATAAACTTTTTTGGGAATTATTTCTACTTCAGGAATTTCTTCCTCTATTTTCTCTTTAAATTCATTAAATAAATTTTTTATTTTTTCATTTGAATTTTCTAAATGATAATCTATACTATAATTTTTTATTTCTTTAGAAACTTTATTTATATCTATACTATCTTTAGCTATAAGATTTATATCTTCGGAATTTTCTCTTCCTCTTATTCTTTCAAAAGTTATTAAATTATTTTCATATTTCTTTATTTCATATAATTCTATTGGAAGATTTTTAAAATTTAAGCTATCTTTTTGAAATTTATTAAAACTTTGAGAAATAAAAATTATTTTTGTTTGGCTCCAATCTATTTCATCTCTTTTTAAAGTTTTTCCTATTATTTCATTATATTCCAAAATAATGTCAGCCTTGTTATTTAAAATTGTAGAAAGATATGAGTATCCTTGATCTATTACACTATAACTATTTCCTCTTTTATATTCTATTATTACAAAAGATTTATTTTCTTTATCATAAGCTAAAGTATCTAATCTATAATTTTCTATAACAAATTCAGTTTTTACCAATTCTAAATGTAATAATTCATCTAAATTTTTTTCTACAAAATTTTGTAATTCTTTTTCTAATCCAAATTCTTCTTGTTTTAATACACTTACTTTTTCATTTGTCTGATGTAGTAATAACATACCTCTCCTCTCTTAACTGACATCTTAATTTTTTTTAATTTAAGTATACCATACTTTTTAATTTTTAGATAGAAAAAGAGATGTTAAATTTACAACATCTCTTTTAGTTTTATAATATTTCTTTTATTCTATTTTGAAGAATAGTTTGGAGCTTCTTTAGTTATTTGAATGTCATGAGGATGACTTTCTCTTAATCCTGCTCCTGTTATTTTAACAAATTTTCCATTTAATTGTAAGTCTTTTACAGTAGGAGTTCCACAATATCCCATACCTGCTCTAATTCCTCCACATAATTGGAATACTACGTCTTTTAAATCTCCTCTATAAGCTATTCTTCCTTCAATTCCTTCTGGAACTAATTTTTTAGCATCATTTTGGAAATATCTATCTTTAGAACCTCTCTTCATAGCTGCTAAAGAACCCATTCCCACATAAACTTTATATCTTCTTCCTTCATATATAATTTCTTCACCTGGAGCTTCTTTAGTACCAGCTAAAATTCCTCCTAACATTACACAGTCAGCTCCTGAAGCTAAAGCTTTAACTATATCTCCTGAAAGTTTAATTCCTCCATCAGCTATAACTCCTATTCCTCTATCTTTACATACTTGATATACATCATTTACAGCTGTTAATTGAGGTACTCCAACTCCTGCTACAACCCTTGTTGTACAAATAGAACCAGGTCCAATTCCAACTTTTACAGCGTCAACTCCAGCTTCTATTAAAGCTAAAGCAGCTTCAGCTGTAACTATATTTCCAGCTATTAAATTTAGATTAGGGAAAGCTTCTCTTATTTCTTTAACTCTTCTTATAACTCCAGCTGAATGCCCATGAGCTGAATCCATTGTAATTACGTCAACTCCAGCTTCTACTAAAGCTTTAACTCTTTCTAAAGTATCATTTCCAATTCCAACAGCTGCTCCAACTCTTAATCTTCCATGTTCATCTTTACAAGCATTTGGATATTCAACAATTTTATCTATATCTTTTATTGTGATTAATCCTTTTAAATATCCTTTTTCATCAACGATAGGTAATTTTTCTATTCTATTAGATAATAAGATTTCTTTTGCTTGGTCTAATGTTGTTCCAACAGGTGCTGTAATTAAATTTTCTTTTGTCATTACCTCTTCTATTAATGTATCATAATCTTTTCTATATTTTAAATCTCTGTTTGTAATAATACCTATTAATTTTCCATCTTCTTCTACAACAGGTAATCCAGAAATTTTATATTGTCCCATTAAATCATCAGCATCTCCTAAAGTTTTATCTTTAGTTAATGTAATAGGATTTTGAATCATTCCACTTTCATTTCTTTTTACTTTATCTACTTCTTTAGCTTGTTCTTCAATTGTCATATTTTTATGAATAAATCCAAGTCCACCTTGTCTAGCTAAAGCTATAGCTAAATCAGCCTCTGTAACAGTATCCATAGCAGCACTAACTATTGGTACATTTAATGTAATATTTTTAGTAAGTTTTGTTTTTAAATCAATATCTTGTGGTAATACATGTGACTCTGCTGGTATTAACAATACATCATCAAAAGTAATAGCTTCCTTAACTATTTTTCCATTCATATTATCCATTTCATTTTCTCCTTATACGATAATTAAAATTTTTAAACAAAGAGGCTGTAGTTATATGCAGCCTCTATTTAGAATAATTTTTAAATAATAATATATTATATCATATCTTTAGCACCTATGTCACGTCTAAAAAATAATTTTTCACATTTTATTTTTTCAACATCTTCATAGGCATTTTTCATAGCTTCTTGTAAATTTTTTCCTTCTCCAACAACTATTAAAACTCTTCCACCATTTGTTAAAAGTTTTCCATCTTCCATCTTTGTTCCCATATGAAAAATTTGAGATTTTACATCATCTGGTATTATAATTTCAGCATTTGGTGTAGAACTTGCTGGATATCCTTCTGAAGCCATTACTACTCCACAAGTAGTTGTTTCCTTCCATTTAACTAAAGTTTCTTTCTCATTCATTATATCAAGTATAAGTTGAACTAAATCACTTTCCATTCTAGGTAAAATTGATTCTGCTTCTGGGTCTCCAAATCTAGCATTAAACTCTATTGTTTTAACTCCATCTTTTGTATCCATAATTCCAGCAAAAATAAATCCTGTAAATGATAGCCCCTCTTCTACAAGTCCTTTTAAAGTAGGTCTTATAATTTCATTTACACTTGCTTCAATAATATCTTTTGTAACTCTTTTTACTGGAGAATAAACTCCCATTCCACCTGTATTAGGTCCTTTATCTCCATCAAAAACTCTTTTATGGTCTTGTCCAACTTCTAATGGAATAACTTTATCATTATGAGCTAAAGCTATAAGAGAAAATTCAAATCCATCAAGATAATCTTCTATTACAACTCTATTTCCTGGAATATCAAAGGCTATATCTAAAGCTTCATAAGCTTCTTCTATTTTCATAGCTACAGTTACACCTTTTCCAGCTTTTAATCCATCTTCTTTTATAACAATAGGTGCTCCTTTTTTATTTACATACTCTAAAGCATCTTTTTTATTATCAAAAGTTTTATAAGCTCCTGTTGGAACATTGTATTTTTCCATGATTTTTTTAGCAAAATCTTTACTACTTTCAAGTCTTGCCACATCTTTTTTAGGTCCAAATATTTTTAAACCTTTTTCTTCAAAGGCATCAGCTACTCCTAGAGCCAAAGTTGTTTCAGGCCCTACAACTGTTAAATCTATTTTTTCTTTTAAAGCAAAATTTACTAATCCTTCAATATCATTATCTTTTATATTTACATTTACTCCAAATTCTTCAACCCCTGGATTTCCTGGAGCCACATATACTTTTTCAACTAGTGGGCTTTGATTTATTTTCCAAGCAAGAGCATGTTCTCTTCCACCTTTTCCTATAACTAATACTTTCATTTTATCTCCTCGCTCAAATATTAATGTTTGAAATGTCTCATTTTTGTGAATACCATAGCTATACCATGTTTATTACATTCATCTATTGAAAGTTGGTCTTTTATAGAACCACCAGGTTGAATTATTGCTTTTATTCCATATTCTATTGCTAATTGAACGGTATCTGGCATTGGGAAGAAAGCATCAGATGATAAATAAGCTCCACGAGATTTTTCTCCAGCTTGTTCTAATGCTATCTTAGCTGCCCCTACCCTGTTCATTTGTCCAGCTCCAACACCTAAAGTTTGATTATTTTTACTTACAACTATTGCATTAGATTTTACATTTTTTACAACTTTCCATCCAAATAATAACTCTTCAATATCCTCTTTAGTTGGTTGTGTTTCAGTAACACAAACTAAATCATCAGCTGTTATCTCTCCAAAATCTATATCTTGAATAAGAATTCCATCATTAACTCCAACTACTTTTTTCTTATTATAAATTTCTTTTGTAATATCTAAAGTCATAAGTCTTATATTTTTCTTAGCCATTAATATTTCTAAAGCTTTATCTGTAAATCCAGGAGCTATTACGATTTCTAAGAATAATTTATGTAATTCATTTGCTACATCTACATCTATAACATCATTAACAGCTACAATTCCTCCAAATATAGAGATAGGGTCAGCACTATAAGCTCTATCCCAAGCTTCTTTTAATGTATCTCCTATTCCAACTCCACAAGGATTTGTATGTTTTACAGCTACTACAGCTTTTTTACCAGAATTTAAAAATTCTCTTAAAATTTCAATAGCTCCGTTAGCATCTTGAATATTGTTATATGATAACTCTTTTCCATGTAACTGTTTTGCACTTGCTAAAGAATATCCTGTCATAGGTGAGGCATAGAAAGCTGCTGATTGATGAGGATTTTCTCCATATCTTAAATCTTGAACTTTTTCATAAGTTAATGTTAATTTTTCTGGATATTCAATTCCTAATTTAGAAGTTAAGTATCCAGCTATTAATGAATCATAAGCTGCTGTAGTTCTAAATACTTTAGCTGCTAATTCACATCTAAACTCTAAAGTTGTATCTCCATGTTCTTTTATTTCATCTAATACTCTTTGATAATCAGCTGGGTCAACACAAACAGTTACAAATTTATGATTTTTAGCTGCTGACCTTAACATACTTGGACCACCAATATCTATATTTTCTATTAATTCTTCGTGAGTTCCACCTTTTTTAAGAGTTTCTTTAAATGGATATAGATTTACTACAACCATGTCTATTAATTCAATATGGTTATCTACTAAATCTTTCATATGTTCAGGATTATCTCTTACACAAAGAAGTCCTCCATGTACATTTGGATGTAAAGTTTTTACTCTTCCATCCATCATTTCAGGAAATTTTGTTATATCTGAAATTCCTAAAGTTTTTATTCCTGCTTCATCTAAAGATTTTTTTGTTCCACCAGTAGATATTATTTCATATCCTAAAGTAACTAACTCTTTTGCAAATTCAACTATTCCTGTTTTATCTGAAACGCTTATTAAAGCTCTTTTCATTTTAAATCCTCCTAAAAATTTTTACATAAATTCTTTAATGTTTCTGGATAAATTCTATGCTCTATTTTATGAATCTCTTCTTCTAATTTTTCTAAATCCCAATCTTTTTCAATTGTCAATTTTTCTTGATAAATTATCTTTCCACTATCTACACCTTCATCTACATAGTGAATAGTTACTCCTGTTTCTTTAGCACCAGCTCTAAAAGCATCTCCTATCCCATCTTTTCCAGGGAAATTTGGTAAATAAGCTGGATGAATATTTATTATTTTATCTCTGTATTCATTTAATAATACTGGAGATATTATTCTCATATAACCAGCTAAAGCTATTAAATCTATATTATTTTCTTTTAAAATTTCTATTATTTTTTTTTCATACTCTTTCTTTGAAGGAAAAGTTTTAGGAAGTACCACATAATATGGTACTCCTAATTTTTTTGCTCTTTCTATTGCATAAGCAGATTCTTTATCAACTATTAAAAGTTCAACAGAGTAAAGTTTTTCTTCATAGTTTCTACTTGTTTCAACTATACTTTGGAAATTTCCACCATTTCCAGAAGCAAATACAGCTACTCTTACCATACTAAGTCTACTCCCTCTTTACCTTCTACTATTTCTCCTAATAATACAGGTTTTTCTCCTAAAGATTTTAAAACTTCCATAGTTTTTTCTACTTTATCTTCATCAACAACTATCATAAATCCAATACCCATGTTAAATACATTGTACATCTCTTCTTTTGGTACTTGTCCTACTTCTTGTAAGAATTTAAAGATTTTTGGAGTATCAATTACTTTTGTATCTAATTTTGCTTGTAATCCTTCTGGAATAATTCTAGGTACATTTTCATAGAATCCTCCACCTGTTATATGACACATTCCATTAACTTCAACTTCTTGTAGAAGTTTTTTAATAGTTTTTACATATATTCTTGTAGGAGTAAGTAAAGTTTCTCCTAAAGATTTTCCATCAAATACATCTTTATATCCATTTAAATCTAATTGGTTATCTTTCATAACTATTTTTCTAACAAGAGAGAATCCATTTGAATGAACTCCAGTTGAAGGAAGTCCTATTACTTTATTTCCTTTTTTAACTTTTTCTCCTGTTATTAATTTTGATTTCTCTACAACTCCAACACAGAATCCAGCTAAATCATAATCTCCAATTTCATACATATCTGGCATTTCAGCAGTTTCTCCACCAATTAATCCACATTCTGAAAGTTCACAACCATCAGCTACACCTTTTACAATTTGCTCTATTTGTTCTGGGAAGTTTTTACCTACAGCAACATAGTCTAAGAAGAATATTGGCATAGCTCCTTGAACTAATACATCATTTACACACATAGCTACAACATCTTGTCCTATTGTGTCATGTTTATCCATTTTGAATGCTAACATTAATTTTGTTCCAACACCATCAGTTCCACTTATTAATACAGGTTCTTTATATCCTAAAGCTGATAAATCAAACATTCCTCCAAAAGCTCCGATACTGTCTATTACACCTTTAACTTTTGTTCTTGCTACATGAGATTTTATTCTTCTAACTGATTCATATCCAGCCTCTAAGTTTACTCCTGATTCCATATATTTTTGGCTACTCATATTGTTTTCCATATATTCTTTACTCATTTTTTAAGTTCTCCTTTAGTATTTAATAATTATTTTTTAAAGAAATTTACACCGTTAGCAAATATATCTTGCATTTTTTCAAAATAGATATTTTGGAATACTCCCTCTTCATAACGTTCTGAGTGTCCCATTTTTCCTAAGATTCTTCCATCTTTTGAAGTTATTCCTTCTATTGAGTAGTAAGAACCATTTAAGTTATACTTAGGGTCTAATGTAGGATTTCCTTCTATATCACAGTATTGAGTTGCTACTTGTCCATTTTTAAATAATTCTTCAGCAAACTCTTTACTTACTACAAATTTTCCTTCTCCGTGAGATATAGCTATTGAATGAACATCCCCAATATTAAATGATGATAGCCAAGGTGATGAATTAGAAGCTATTCTTGTTGTAGCCATTCTTGAAACATGACGGTTAATATCATTTCTAAATAATGTTGGAGAATTTTCATTTAACATATCCATATCTCCATAAGGTAATAATCCAGATTTTATTAAAGCTTGGAATCCGTTACAAATTCCTAACATTAATCCTTCATTAGCTAAGAATTTATTTATACTTTCTTTTACTTTTGGATTTTGTAAGATATTTGTTATAAATTTACCTGAACCATCTGGCTCATCTCCAGCACTGAATCCTCCAGGAATTGCTATAATTTGACTTTCAAGTATTTTTTTAGATAGCTCATCTATACAAGCTTCCATATCTTTAACTGTTAAATTATTTATTACAAATATTTCTGATTGTCCTCCAGCTCTATCAAAAGCTTTAGCTGTATCGTATTCTGAGTTTGTTCCTGGGAAAGCAAGAACTAATACTTTTGGAGTATCATATAATTTAGAAGCTTTTTGAATCATATTTCCTTTCTTCTCAGTAGGTTTTACAGCCTCTCCATTAGCTTTTTTACTAGCCTCATATGGATATATTTTTCTATATCTCTCTTCCCAAATAGATATTGCTTCATCTATTGGTAATACTGCTTCATTAATTTTGATTGAATGTCCTTGAACTTTTCCAAGTAAAATTCCAAAATCTAATTCTTTTGTAGATTCTACAACTATTGCTCCAGGCATTAAATCAAATAGATTTTCTTTAGTTTCTACTACTATACCTAATTTATTTCCAAATGTCATTTTCATTAATGCTTCAGCTACTCCACCAAATTTTACTACTGATGAAGAAATTATATTTTTAGCTAGTATTTCTTTTCTAACATTTCTAAAGTTTTCTTTTACTGACTCATAAACAGGAGTAAAGTCACTATTATATTTTGGTTTTACTAAATAAATATAGTTTCCTTCTCCTTTAAATTCAGAAGAAATTATATTTTGAGTTTTTTCTGGTACTACAGCAAAAGAGATTAATGTAGGTGGTACATCTATATCTTTAAATGTTCCACTCATACTGTCTTTTCCACCAATTGCTGGAGTTTCAAATTCAACTTGAGCTTCTATAGCTCCAAGTAAAGCCATAAATGGTTTACCCCATCTACTTGGAGTTTTTCCTAATCTTTCAAAATACTCTTGGAAAGTAAGTCTTGCTTTAGAATAATCTCCTCCTACAGCTGTTACTTTAGCAAGTGACTCAATTACAGAATAGATAGCTCCTAAATATGGAGATTTTTCTGAAATGTATGGATTAAATCCAAAAGTTAATATTGAAGCTGTATTTGTAAATCCTTTTGTTGGGAATTTTTGGATACTTGCTTCACTTTCTGATAATTGATATTTTCCTCCATAAGGCATATGAACTGTTGACCTACCAACTGTTGCGTCAAACATCTCTACCATACCTCTTTGAGAAGCAACATTCATATCTTTTAATGTTTCAATTAATTTATATTTTAATTCTCCCTCTTTAGAAGATTTAAATACATCTACTACTTCTGGAGCTACTACTTCTACATCTTGTTCTTGTCTAACTCCATTTGTATCTAAGAAACTTCTAGCTATATCAACTATTGTTTCTCCTCTAAATTTAATAACAAGATTTTCTTTAGCTGTAACTTTAGCCACAACACTTGTTTCTAAGTTTTCAGCCTTCATTAATTCATTGAATTTTTCTACATTTTCTGGAGCTACTACAACAGCCATTCTCTCTTGAGATTCACTGATTGCTAACTCTGTTCCACTAAGTCCTAAATATTTTACAGTAACTTTATCTAAGTCAACTTCTATTCCTCTAGCTAACTCTCCAATAGCAACTGAAACTCCTCCAGCTCCAAAGTCATTTGATTTTTTAATAAGTTTTGTAACTTCTGGATTTCTGAAAGCTCTTTGAATTTTTCTCTCTATTGGAGCATTTCCTTTTTGAACTTCTGAAGAACATTTAGTAAGTGATGAATCATTATGCTCTTTTGATGAACCTGTAGCTCCTCCTACTCCATCTCTTCCTGTTTTTCCTCCAAGAACTATGATTATATCTCCAGGGATAGGTTCTTCTCTTAATACATATTCTTTTTTAACAGCTCCAACTACAGCTCCAACTTCCATTCTTTTTGCTTTATATCCATTGTGATAAATCTCTTTTACAAAAGTTGTAGCAAGTCCAATTTGGTTTCCATAAGAAGCATATCCATGGGCTGCTCCTTTAGAAATTCTTACTTGTGGTAATTTATTTTCTAATGTATCTTCTAATTTTTCACAAATATCTCCAGCTCCTGTAACCCTCATTGCTTGATATACATAAGCTCTTCCTGATAATGGGTCTCTTATAGCTCCACCTATACAAGTACTAGCTCCTCCAAATGGTTCTATTTCTGTTGGATGGTTATGAGTTTCGTTTTTAAACATTAAAAGCCATCTTTCAGTTTGTCCATCTACATCTATATCAACTTCAACACTACAAGCATTTATTTCTTCAGAAACTTCCATATCATCAAGTTTTCCGATTTTTCTCATATATTTTCCACCAATAGTTCCCATATCCATTAAAGTCATAGGTTTTCTATTTCCGTGTACTTCTTCTCTTAATTTTAAATATCTTTCATAAGCTTTTTGAATAGCCTCTGTCATTTGACCTTTTTCTATTTTTACATCTTTTAAGAAAGTTTCAAATGTTGTATGTCTACAGTGGTCTGACCAATAAGTATCTAAAACTTTTATTTCTGTTTCTGTTGGATTTCTTTTTTCACTTCTAAAATATTTTTGGATGTGAGCTAAATCTTCTAAAGTCATAGCAAGACCATTTGTTGTTAAATATCTTTCTAACTCTTCCTTTGTGTAGTCGTTAAATCCTTCTAATACTGGTACAGGTTCAATTTTAACATCTTCTGTATTATCTAATACAGTTAAATCTTTTTCTCTTGTTTCAATAGGGTTAATTAAATATTTTTTAATTTTTTCTAATGATTTAATTTCTCCCTCAAGAACAACTATTTTTCCACTTTTGATTTTAACTGTATCTTTACTATTTAAAAGAACTAAACATTGTTCTGCAGAGTCAGCTCTTTGGTCATATTGTCCTGGTAAATTTTCTATAGCTATATATGTTTTTCCAGATAAATCTATTTCTTCATATACATTATCTGTAACTCTTTCTCCTAAAACTTTATTTTTTAAAAGCTCTACATCATCTTCATCACAATTAAACACATCATAAACATTGATTAGTTGAACTTTTTTAAGTCCTGTTTCATAAAGATTTTCTTGTAATTCTCTTAATATTGATTCACTTTCTACTTGAAAACCTGGTTTTTTAGAAACGAAAATTCTCTTATCCATCTTTCCTCCAATTTAATATATACAAATTTTTTTGCTTATATGTTTATTTACTTAATTCAATTGCTCTTTCTAAAAGTTTTTCTACATCATCACCAATTAAATTAAGATGTCCCATTTTTCTGTCAATCTTAGCTTCTCCCTTTTTATACATATGAAGAAACTCATTTTCTCTTAATTTTGCATTTTCTATTCTTTCAACATCTTGTCCTAAAATATTTAACATAACACTTTTGTGTAATAATTTTGGGTCTTGTAATTTTCTTCCACAAATTCCTTCAATATGTAAATCAAATTGCGATTTATCACAACCATCTAAAGTATAGTGAGCTGAGTTATGAGGTCTTGGAGCCATTTCATTTACATAAATCTCTCCATCTTTTCCATAGAAATATTCAATAGCTAAAGGTCCTACAAAATTTAATCCATCTATAATTTTTTTTGTAATATCTTTTACTTTTTCTTGAATTTCCTCTGATACTCTAGCTGGAGCTATTGTTATATGAAGAATTCCCTTTTTATGTATATTTTCTACAACAGGAAAAACTCCAATAGTTCCATCTGTACTTTTAACTGCTATACAAGATAATTCACATTGGAAATCTACCATTTGTTCTAAAATATATTCTCTCTTTTCTAAATCTTTTTTTGCTTTTTCTAAATCTTCAGGAGTTTTTATGACCCATTGACCTTTTCCGTCATATCCTCCCATTGAAGTTTTTAATATAGCTGGATATCCAATTTCTTCAATAGCTTTATCTAAAGTTTTTTCATCAAGAACTTCTACAAATTTTGCTGTCTTTATTCCTAAAGCATTTATACTAGATTTTTCTCTAAATCTATGTTGACTAATATATAATGGTCTTATTCCTTGTGGTACATATCCTCCATTATCTTCTAATATATCTATTGACTCAGCAGTAACATTTTCAAACTCATAAGTTACAACAGAAGATTCTTTAGCTATTTCTAGTAAAGCTTCTCTATCATCATAAGGTTTTACTAAATGTTTATCTGTTACATATTTAGCACAAGCTGATGGAGATGGCTCTAATACCATTGTTTTATATCCTTGTTTCTTAGCACTTTCACAAAGCATTTTTCCTAATTGTCCACCACCTAAAATTGCTATTGTGCTTCCTTTTTCAATTAACATTATAATTCTACCTCACTTGTTTCTAAAACTTGGTCTCTTTGCTCTCTTCTAAATTCATCAACTTTTTTAGCCACTTCTTCATCTATAAGAGCTATAATTTCACTGGCCAATATTCCAGCATTTTTAGCTCCAGATTCTCCTATTGCCAAAGTTCCTACTGGAATTCCTCCAGGCATTTGAACTATTGAAAGAAGAGAATCTTGTCCACTTAGAGCTCTTGATTTTACAGGAACTCCAAGTACAGGTAAAGGAGTTAAGCTTGATACCATTCCTGGTAGATGGGCAGCTCCTCCAGCTCCTGCTATTATAACTTTTAATCCTCTTTCTTTAGCAGTCTTTGCATATTCAAACATTAATTCTGGTGTTCTGTGAGCTGAAACTATTTTTACTTCATAATCAACTCCAAATCTTTTTAACATTTCTACAGCTTTTTCCATTGTAGGAAGATCTGAACGACTTCCCATTATCACACCAACTCTAGGCATCTAAACCCTCCTTAAACTTTTAGTAAAGATATTTTAAATTTATAATAAAAAAATGCACTATGAAATTTGGACACACTTATCTTGTCCATATTTTTCATAGTGCACACTTATACACATATTATTTATACAATTATAATTATTCCTCTTTCTTTTTTTAAGAAAAACAAAAAACACCTTTTTATCTCCTTTATTTTAAAAATGATTACACCAATCATTAAAACAAAACGAAAGAAGTCTATATATTTTAATCACTTATAGTCTGTAAATTTAAGGTTTACAGGTAGAAACTCGTTGTCCATATTACAACCATTATATAAGCTTCTTTGAGGTCTAATTTTAAGAATAAGATAGAATATCACATTTTTTTATTTTTTTCAAGAAAAATTATAAATTTTTTATACTTTTTAAGAAAATGTTATTTTTTTCAGTATCTTTTATTGCTATCCTTACAAAATTATTACTCAAAAATTTAAAATTAGAACAATTTCTCACAAGAATATTTTTTTCTAATAATCTTTTTTGAAATTCTTCTGCTTTCATGTTTTTTATTTTTAGTAGCACAAAGTTTGTATAGGTTTCATAGACTTCAATATAATCTACTTTTTTTAATTCCTCTACAAATCTTACTCTCTCTTTTTTTATCCAATTATCTGTTTTTTCTATATAATTTCTATCTTTTAATATAATTTTACCACTTAAATCAGCAAAAGTATTTACTGTCCAAGGTTCTTTTATAGAATTTATCTTTTCTATAATTTCATTATCATAAGTTATTCCATATCCAAGTCTTATTCCTGGTAAAGCAAAATACTTTGTCAAAGCTCTTAATATAAATATATTTTTACTTTTTAAGGTATTCAGAGTTTTTTCTTCCCAACCCTCAACAAATTCTAAAAAACACTCATCAACAAATAATTTTATATTATTTGTTTCTAAAAATTCATTTAATTCTTCTAATATTTCTTTTTTGACGAAAGAACCTGTTGGATTGTTAGGGTTACATAAAACTATTAACTGATAATTAATAGCCTCTCTTTTTAATTTTTCTACATCTAAATAAAAATTCCTCTTTTCATTTTGGATATTTTCATCTAATTTAAAATATCCTATTTCACAATCTATATTTTTTAAAGCTCTTTCATATTCTGCAAAGGTTGGAGAAATTATTAAGGCTCTTTTAGGAAGTAATGCTTTCATATAAAGAAATAAAACTTCTGTTGCTCCATTTCCTACAATTATATTATCACTTGATATATGATTATACTCTCCTATACTTTCTCTTAACTCCACATAGTGAACATCAGGATACCTTTCTAAAAGAGAGATATTATTTTTTATTCCCTCTTCTAAAGATTTTGGCACTCCTAAAGGATTTATATTTGAACTATAATCTAAGATTTCTCTTTTTCCATCTCTTTGAAATTTATAAATATTTCCTCCATGTATATCCATTTAATTCTCTCTTTTCTCCATAATATAATTTTTTAATAAGATTTTATCTCTTTCTACAAATTGTTCTTTGATAACTTTATAGCCCCTTTTTATAAAAAATCTCTTTGCTGTTATAGAAGCATGGGTATATATCAACTTTTTATTTACTTTCTTTTCTAATTCATCACAAATCATTGTGGCTATTCCCATTTTTTGAAAATCTTTATGTACATATAATCTATCTAAATATCCATCTTTATTAATATCTCCAAATCCAACTATTACACCATTATTTTCAGCAACAACAGTATAACTTTCTGAAAGAGAAATATTCCATTTTTCTATATCTATATTTTTAGGAGCCCATACATCTAACTGTATTTTTGTGTAATCTTTTTTATTAATATTATGTACTGTATTATAAAAAAGTTCTATTATTTCTTTACAATCTGAAGATTTATATTTTCTAAGTTTTATAAAATTTTGTTCTACATCTACTAAATAATATTTTTTATCTTGTGAAAATATCTGAAAAATATCCTTCTTATAATTTTTGTCTATTAAAATATAATTACAATTATATTTTTTACATTCTTTTAAATTTTTTTCATTTTCTCTAATAAGAAAATCTTTAGTACAATAAGAATCATCTAATCTTTTTTCTATTACATCAGCATACTTCAATATTTTTTCAAAATTATTTTCAATATATTTTCTAGTCATTACTAGACAATAATATTTTATATTTTCTAAATATTCTTTATCAAAATCTTTTTTCCAATCAAAAGGGATATAAAGCCCTTCTACTATTAAATTTTGTTTGTTCTCAATAGCTGTTTTTATAATTTCTTTTATAATCTCCCAAAGATATGGAATAAGTTTTTCATCATCTTCTACTGTAAAATTTATATTTTTACTTCTTATTAATCCCATTTTTATATAGTCTATTGATAGATAAGGAAATTTATATTTTTCTAATAATTTTTGAGCTAACAAAGTTTTTCCTGTGTATGAAGTTCCAGCTATTAAAATTATCATAAAACCACCTTTATTAACTGAGACAAGATTAGAAATATAATCAGTCCTATTCCAGATGAAATATATAAAAGTTTTCTAGCATTTTTTATATCATCTAAAATAAAAGCTCTTTTTTTATCTCCTATTGTAGGTTTATCATAAATTTTTCCAAAATAACTTGTTTTACCACCAAATTGTAAACCTAAAGCTCCAGCAAAAGCAGCTTCTCCATGTCCAGAATTTGGGCTTCCATGATTTAATCTATCTCTTAGAAATATTCTCCAAGCACTTTTATAATCCATTCTTAAAATAAAAGCTCCTATTGGAATGATAACTCCTCCAGCTATCCTTGCTGGAAAAAAATTGGCCATATCATCAACCTTAGCTCCTATCATTCCAAAATCTATATATTTTTCATTTTTATATCCTAACATTGAATCCATAGTATTTATAGCTTTATAAGTCATAGCAAAAGGTAGGGCTAAAGATACTCCATTCCAAGTAAAAAAACTTCCAATTATAGCAAAGAACATAGGAGCAATAACTCCATCAACAGAGTTCTCTGCTATTGTTTCTACTACACTTCTTATCACTTGTTGTTCATTCATTTTTCCTGTATCTCTACTAACTAAATAGGAAACTTCTTTTTTTGCTCTCTCAATATCATTAGATTTTAAAATTTCATATATCTTTTTTCCTTCATCAGCTAAACATTTAGTAGCCAAAGTTGTATAAAGAAAAAAGATTTCTATTATTTTCGATATTGCCAAAATATATGAAATTATAAAAGTTACTGTTAAAACTAAAATTACTAATACTCCACCAAATATTTTTTTATTCTTAAAACTATATAATTTTTTTTCTAAAAAACTTATTAATTTTCCTATAACCCTTACAGGATGATAAAAAAATTCTGGGTCACCTAAAATTAAATCTAATACATAAGCTATAAAGTATCTACTAGCAAAAATCATCTGTTTCCTCTCTATTTAGTATCTTATAAATGTAATCTATATCTAAATTTTCTCTTAAAAGTTTTTCTAATTTTTCAAATTGTTTCTCTCTATAATCTTCAAAAGATAAGTCTCCACATCTTTTTTTTATATCTTCACTATCTCTTTTAGAAATAAGTCCATCTTCATCTTCTATATCTATAATTTCATAAGGTACAACTCCCAAAACTTTTGTTTTAGTAAGTTTTTCAATCTCATCTATACCTTTTTGTAAAATATCTTTTTTTCCACGAAATTTATTTATTATTATCCCTTTGAGATTTCTTTTTTCTTCTTCATTAAATAAAGTATATGTTCCTATTATTGAAGCAAAAACTCCACCTCTATCTATATCAGCTACTAAAATAAAAGGAGCATTAGCTATTTTTCCCATAGATGTATTTACAATATCATTTTCTTTTATATTTATCTCTACAGGACTTCCAGCTCCCTCTAATACACAAACCTGATATTTCTTAGGATAAGTTTCATAAGTCTTTTGCAAATATTCTCTATATTTTACTTTTTCAGATGAATATTTTTCACCTGTAATAGTTCTCTCATACTTTCCATCTAAAACTACATCTATAATCCCATTTCCTTTTGGAATTATAAGAATTGGATTCATCCAAGATTGTGGCTCTTTTTTACAAGCATAAGCTTGTAAGACTTGAGAGATTGCAATTTTTTTATTATTTCTAATTTTACAAAAATTTCTAGACATATTCTGTGCCTTAAAAGGTACTACATCATAACCATCACTTGTGAATATTCTGCAAAGTCCTGTTGTTATAAGACTTTTTCCTGCTCCTGAAGATGTTCCTAATATCATTATATTTTTATGTTTTTCTCTCATTATTTCCTCTAAATTTTAAATCTTACTCTTGATAATATTTCTACAGATTTTCTTGAGTTTTTAAAAGTATTTACTTTTGATTCTAATTCCCCATTTTCTATTAAATTTAAAAATTCATCTAACTCATAAACCATTTGATTACTATCTTGTTCTACTGTTAATTCTTCTGATGTTCCATCTCTTAGGATAAGTTTTATACTTCTCATTTTAGATACATCATCTATAAGAATACTTCCTTTTTCACCTAAAATTTCATTTGGAACAAAAGTTTGAGTTATCTTAGAATGAATTATTGTAACAATTTTATCACTATAAGTTAAAATCATTGTACCTGTTCCGTCTACCCCAGATTCTACAAGATAATTTCTAGCAGTAAAAGAAAGTGGTTCTCCAAATAAATCTAAAGTAACATATAATGGATATATTCCTAAATCAAAAGATGAACCACCATGAAATTTAGTATCAAATACATTTGTTAGTTCTCCATTTTTTAATAAATCATATCTTGAAGAATATTGTGAAAAATTAAATACTACATTTCTAATATCCCCTAATCTATGCAAATTTTCTTTTAAAACTTTCATATTTGGTAAAAAAGTTGTTTTCATAGCTTCCATATATACAACTTTATTTTTTTCAGCTATTTTTATATTTCTATCAAAAATTTCTAAATCTGTTGTTATTGGCTTCTCACAAATTATATGTTTCTTATTAAGAAGAAATATTGTTGTTTGTTCTCCATGTAATGAATTAGGAGAAGCAATGTATACAGCATCTATATCAGAAGATTTTCCCATCTCTTCTAAATCTGTAAAAACTTTTCCACCTACTCCACAATCTTTTTGAAATTCTAAGGCTGTTTCCTCTTTTCTTGAATAAATAGCTCCCACTTCACATTTTGGATTTCTTTTTATTGCCTCTACAAAATCTCTACTTATCCAATTTGTTCCTATTATTCCAAATCTTATCATACTATCCCTCCTAGTAAAATATTGTGTTATTTAAAAAAATTTATTGCAAAGTTCCAAAAATTTTTATAGGCTATCTTTTCTATATCCTCTTTTGTATAACCTCTATTTAAAAGTTCTTGTATAATATTTTGACTTTTAGAAGCATCTTCTAAATCTATAGGATTTGAATCACTATGTCCCTCTAAATATTCACAAAAATCAAAACCAAAAGCTACATGATTTATTCCTACTAAATTTACTAAATAATCTATATGGTTTACTAAATCTTTTAAAGTTGCTCTTTTGGTAAAATCTACATTATCTATTTTTATAGGGCTAAAATATTCATATTTTTTTATAAAACCAATATAAGCATTAAGACCTATAAGTCCACCTTTTTTAGCTATAGCTTTAATTTGTTCATCTGTTAAATTTCTAGGTACATCACAAAAAGATTTACAATTTGAATGAGAAGCTATTATTGGTCTTTTCGTAGTATTATATATATCCCAAAAAGTTTTTTCATTGGCATGAGACACATCTATTATCATTCCCAATTTATCCATTTTTTCTATAGCTTTCTTTCCTAATTCTGTAAGACCTCTCTCTTTATCTCCTAAAACCCCTGTTCCTAGAGAATTTTCTTCATTCCAAGTAAGAGTAGCATGTCTGAATCCTAAATTATAAAATGTATCTAACCAATCAAGATTATTTTCTATAACTCTTAACCCCTCTATTCCCATTAAAACATTTATTTTTTTTAAATTTGGATTTAAAAAATCTTCTTTAGATTTTAAAATATGAAATATATCTTTATTATTGTTTATCTCATTCATAGTGGCATTTATCATCAACATCATCTCTTTTTCAACTTGTTCTTTTTCATATTTTGAATCAAGCCAAGCTACAAATATTCCACCAAAAATTTCTCCCTTTCTCAATCTTTCTAAATGAAATTTTTTAAATCTATCTTTTTCTATTCCCTCTTTTTTCTTTCTATGAATGTCATACCATATATCAGCATGTAAATCAAATATTTTCATATAACACCACTATATATCTAAATCATCAATATCTATTGAATTTAAAAGTCCCTTTAAAGTTTTTAACTCATCTTTTGTAAAAGTTAAACCTTTTCCCATTTTTTCATGATTTTCATCCCAATCTCTTATATCAACTTTTGCTTTTCTTCCATTCCAAGAAATTATATTCACTTCTTTTTTCCAACCTTTTGACCCTTCTCCTATAACTCCTAACTCTTCTATGATATCAAATTTTATTTCTGCCATTTTTCTCTCCTCCTATTTCCTTTTATATTTTAATTATACAATATCATCAATATTTTTAAAAATTTTTTTTATAAATTATTATTGACAAAAATAATTTTTTGTTATTTAATTAAAATAATAAATTAATTATTTTTAAGGGTGGGGTTTTTATGAAAAAAATATTTTTTGGAGCAATGGTTTTTATATTTCTTTGTGTCTTTCTCAAGGAATTTTTTATAGGGTTTGAAAATTTTTATCCTTATTTTATCTCTTTAGGTTTAGGAATTTTAATTTTTTCAGTTTATTTTTTTGCAAAGGGAATGCAAAGAAGTATCTCTCTACTTTGTTTTACTATCTCTCTACTACTTCTTAGTCAACATTTTGATACAAAATTGCTCTATAAAAGTTTAGAAAAAAGTGTTGGAATTATTTGTATATTTACAGTAATACCACTTCTTACATTTCCTATTGAAAAAGGAGATTACTCTCATTCAATTAAAAATTTTGTAAGTAGATTTAGCAAAAACAATAAATTTATTTTTACTATATTATCGCTTTTTCATTGGATACTTACAATAATTTTAAATATTCCATCTATACCTATAATGCAAGAAATTATACAGAAAAATAATTTTTCTAAAAAATATCTTACTAGAATGTATACTGCTGGATATTGTTGTTTTATGATTTTTTCTCCTTATGATGGACTTCTTAATATGATACTTATTATGTATTCTGTAAAACATTATCAATATTTCCCTTATGCACTTTTAATGTGTTTATTTATTGTTGGGCTCTCTTCCGTTCTTCTTTCATTCTATGAAAAAGAAGTAGAAGAAGAAAAAAATCAAATTATTCAAAAGTTATCTTCTTTTGATAAAAAGAAAATTTTCTCCCTTGTAGGAAATATAATTTTTTTAATATTTGTAACTATTTTAGGAGATTATATGTTTACTTTTAAAAATCCTATGTTATTTATATCTCTAATAGTTGTTGGGTATTCATTATTTTGGAGTTTTCAAAATGCTAATTTTCAAGAATATAAAACTCAATTTAAAAGTTATATTGAAAGAACTACTAATTTTGGAACTATAATAGTTTTTCTAATTTCTACAAATTGTCTAGGAGAAATTATTCAAAACACTTCTATTGGAGAGATTATTGAAAAAGGATTTTTAAAAATAATGTTTTTACCAAGTTATTTTTTAATTCTTACTTTAATTCTTTTTACTGTAGCTTTAGCTTTAGTGGGAGTTCATATGTTAATCCCTGTGGCTGCTATTCTTATGATTGTAAAACCTGAATTTTTAGGAATAGCTCCTGCTTCTTATCCTCTTGTTGTAATGTGTTGTTGGATATCAGCTATGAGTATATCTCCTTTTGTCCCATTCCCTGCTGTTGTAGCCCAAACTATTGATGAGGATATATTAAAAGTAACTTTTAAATACAATAAAATTTATTCTATTCTTTTAATTTTATTATGTCCTGCTATGATATTATTATTAAATAAAATATTATAATAAAAGCTCGGTGATTTTTCATCGAGCTTTTATTTTTAAATATCTTTTATATTTTACTTCTACTCTTCTATTTGATACTTTTTCTTCTTTTGTATTATTGCTATTAGATTATTTTCTCCATAAGCTTTTACTTTGTACTTTATATCTTCATTTGTTATATTTTTCTTTGATTCTTCTTCTAATTTTAATTTTTCTCTTTTTTCTGATAGTTTTTGATTATATTTATTTGTTCCTGTCCAGTATACATGTCCTTATATCTTTACTGTTCTTTTTTCTCTTTAATTCAACTTCTTAGCTATTTCTTTTAATAAAATCTTTTCTTCTGTTTTTATCTCTTATTTATCAAAATCAAATAAAGTTGTTAATGAGAAATCTTTTAAAGTGCTAAATTTATAACCAAATCCTAATCCTACTCTCCATTCTTTATCATAAGCATTTTTATTTCCATTTTCCGTAGAATCCATATTTATATTATAGTTTACTTTTACATTATATAGAATTCCATTTTCTAATTCTGTTTCATATTTTGCTCCTATAGAGATTTCATCTTGGATTTTATGAGGAATTAATACATCAAAACTACTTCCACCATAGTTTGCTGTTATAGTATCTTCTTCATATCCATCTAAAATTCTTGTATATGTTACTCCTCCTGATAATGTATATTTTCCTTTATCTGTCATTATTACTTTCTTAATGTTTGCTCCTATACTTCCCTCTAAGACATTAAAGTCTTTTGAATCAACATTTAAAGATAAAGGTCTATCATTTCCTTCATTTATTTCCTCTTGTTTTATATATGAATATGATAATCCTGCTTTTGGCTCAAAATATAATCCATCACTTAATTTCAATGAGTATTTTGCATCTAAGTAAACATTAAATGCATTATCTGAGTAATTTTTGTCATAAGAATTATTTATTATTCTTCTTGTAGAATCATATTCTGAATATTGATATCCTATTCCTGTTGTAATTCTTAAATCTTTAATATCTTTTTTAGTATATAATCCTAAGTATGCTGATATTCCATCTAATTTTGAAAAAGCAACAGTTGTATCAATATTATTTCCTCCTAATAAAATACCTCCTGATAATGTATCAGTGAATCCATATTCAAATTGTCCATAAGCACCAGTCATTTTTATATCTACATTAGTATCAGCAGAGTCTGTATCAAATCCATGATAATTTCTTCCATAGTAAGTTTGTTCTTGGTCTCCATTTTCATGTGTAAGTCCACCAAAAATAATCCATTCATCTTTTAATGGTTTAAATTGATTATCTCTTACAGTATCGTGGAATAATTCCATAGATTTTCTAGTAGCTTCATTTGAGAAAGAGTAAGGAGTTTCTGTATAAACACTTCTTAAATATCCAAGTAAAGTAGCCATTTGAGTTACTTCTTCTGTATATTTTTCTCCATTTACATTTCCCCAGTTAATAGAAGTTACTATACCATTAAGAGCACTAAAATTATTTTCTCCACTTGAATGAATACCTTTATATATATCATTTAATTTTATATATATTTGTGCTTCTTCTTTTTTTATTATTCCAAATAAATCTTCTTCAGATTTTATATGAGCTTTTGTATTATATTTTCCATATTTAATAAAATATAGTATAAAAATAATTTCAGTATAACTTAATCATATAAAATTATTTTTTCTAATAATTTCAATACTTTTTATGTAATATTATAATAATTTTATTTCTTTTAACTCTTTAATAAATCAAACTATATATAATATATATTTGTAATATATGTGAAATTTATGATATATTTTATTTGCTTTTTATTATTATGTGTATATTTTTTAAGGAGGAACATTTGAATGATATTAGAACTTACTAGTATCCAAACTATGACATTAGCTATCCTAGTTTTATATCTAGGAAAATTTCTTAATAATACTTTTAAATTTTTAAAGGAAAATTGTATTCCAGATGCAGTAACTGGAGGAACTGTTTTTTCAATTATTACTTTAATAGGTTATGAAACTCATCTTTTTTCATTTGTATTTGATGATACTTTAAGAGAAATATTTATGATTGCATTTTTTACAACAGTTGGTTTTTCAGCAAGTATAAAACTTTTAAAGAAAGCTGGACTTCCTGTTCTTATGTTTTTAATTGCTGCTGTTGGGTTAACTTTTTTCCAAAATGCAGCTGGTATTCTTATGGCAAAATTTTTAAAAGTTAATTTACTTATTGGTTTAGCTACAGGTTCTTTAGCTACAACAGGAGGACCTGGTACAGCTGGAGCTTTTGGACCTATTATGGAAAGTTTTGGAGCTCCTGGAGCTACAATGGTGGCTATGGCTACAGCCACTTATGCTTTAATAGCTGGTAGTATTATTGCTGGTCCTATTTGTAAAAGATTAATAGAAAAACATTCACTTTTAGAAAAACATAAAGATTCTAATAATTTTTCATCAAGTGAAAATAAAAATGAATTTCTTATTACAAAAAAAGTTATCCCTACAGGATTTCAAGTTATTATAGCTATGGGAATTGGAAGTTTAATTTCAAGTTTCTTGAATAGTTTAGGTTTAGTTTTACCACCATATATTGGGGCTATGTTTGCTGCTGCTTTAATGAGAAATATTTCTGATTATACAGGAAAATTTCAAATTGATTTGAATATAATTTCTACTATTGGAAGTTTTACTTTAGCAATGTTTTTATCAATGACTCTTATGGCATTTAAACTTTGGGAATTAAAAGAATTGGCTCTTCCACTTGTATTGATGTTAATAGGTCAAACTATTCTTATGGGAGCTTTTGCTTATTTTATTACTTTTAATCTTACAGGTAGAGACTATGATGCTGCTATTATAACTGGTGGTCATTGTGGTTGTGGTTTTGGTACTACTCCAAAGGCTCTTGCTAATATGGAAGCCCTTACTGAAAGATATCTTCCATCGCCAAAAGCATTTTTCGTTATACCTATAGTTGGAAGTTTATTTATAGATTTCTTTAATGCTGGTATAATTACATTTTTTATAAATTTAGTAAAATAAAAAATTTATATTTTCCAAATAAAAAATACACTCTTATCTTTTACAAGATTTGAGTGTATCTTTTTAATTATTTTTATTTTTCATTTATTCTTCTACGAATACTTCTTTTCCTAATCCACAGATAGGACAAACCCAATCTTCAGGTAAATCTTCAAAAGAAGTTCCTGGAGCTATTCCATTTTCTTCATCTCCTAATGCTGGGTCATAAATATATCCACAAGGTTCACATTTCCATTTTTTCATAATTTTTTCCTCCTATTTTATCTTTTCTTCAAAATTAATCCTTTTATAATTTCAGCCATTAATTCTTTTCCAGCTTCTTCATTTAATATATTATCTATTATCTCTTCATAAGAAATTTTTAATTCTTTTAAGTCTCCACAATCTTCTGTAAGAGAAATTCCATTTTCCTCTGGAGTTATTGTAAGTATATGAGGACATTCAGTATATTTTTCATCACCTAATAATAAATAATTCAATTTTTGACTTAAATCTTTATTCATAAAACTAATCCTCCTTTATTCTTTTATATCTTAATTATATCATATTTTTATCTAAAAGTAAAGATTATATTTTTATAATCATTACATTTTATAATTTTTTTACAATAATATTTTTTAAATAATAATTTAGTTAAAATTTAATAACTAAATAAAAAATACACCTATCTCACAAAGATTTAGGTGTATAATTTACAAAATATTTTAATCAAATAATTCTTCTAAAGAAAATACTAATTCTTCTCTCTTCTCTTTAAAATTTTTTAATTTTCTGATAGGGAAATCACTTCCATAAAGTTTTACAAATATATTTAAAATTTCAGTATCTAAATTATCTTTTCTAACTTTTTTCTTGTCATATAAAGGGGCTCTTTTTTCAATTTCTCCTTCTATATTAAGAAGTAACATATTTTTTCTTACTCCAACAATCTCTACTTCTCTACACTTATCTTGATAAGCAGCTTCTAAATTTTGAGCCTTTCTTTTTTCAGCATTTTGTCTTCTATTTTCAGTTCTTTGTTTTATAGCTTTTTCTTCTAAAATTCTTTTTTGTTTTCTTTTAGCTTTAATAACAGAATATTCTTTTCCCTTTGGTTTATTTTTACTTATAACTTCCATATTTTCACCTCTCTTACTTAAACACACATATACAAAAATTTTGGCATAACGATTAATTATAGCATAAAAAACAAAAAAATTCTATTAATTTCTAAAAAATCTCATGAAATATTTTAGAAAATATAGTATAATATTATGTCCGAGTGTGTAAAAAAATTAGATAGGAGAATGTATGAATAGAGAAGTAATTATTGTAGGAGCTGGACTTGCTGGTAGTGAGGCTGCTTATCAACTAGCTCAAAGAGGAATACATGTAAAACTTTATGAAATGAGACCAAAAATTTCTACAGAAGCTCATAAAACAGAAAATTTTGCTGAGCTTGTTTGTAGTAATTCATTAGGAGGTGACCATTTAGGAAATGCCAGTGGACTTATGAAAGAGGAGCTTAGACTTTTTGGTTCTTTACTTATTAAAATAGCTGATGAATTTAGAGTACCAGCTGGACAAGCTCTTGCTGTTGATAGAACTCTTTTTTCTGAAAAAGTAACTGAAATTTTAAAAAATCATCCAAATATAGAGATTATTAATGAAGAGTTAAAAGAGATTCCAATGGATAAAATAGTTCTTTTAGCAAGTGGTCCTCTTACATCTTTTGAACTTTCACAAAATATTAAAAATCTTACAAAAGATGAATATTTATATTTCTATGATGCTGCTGCTCCTATTGTAACATTTGAATCAATAGATAAAGAAAAAGTATATTTCCAATCTCGTTATGATAAAGGGGATGGTGAATATATAAATTGTCCTATGACAGAAGAGGAGTACAATAGATTTTATGAGAATTTAATTACAGCTGAAAGAATCCCTCTTAAAAAATTTGAAGAGGAAAAATTATTTGAAGCTTGTATGCCTGTTGAAAGAATAGCTGGACGTGGAATAAAAACTCTTTTATATGGTCCACTAAAACCAAAAGGACTTACAAATCCTAGAACAAATACAAGAGATTATGCTGTAGTCCAACTTAGACAAGATGATAAAGAGGGAAAAATGTATAACCTTGTAGGTTTTCAAACTAATCTTAAATGGGGAGAACAAAAGAGAGTATTTTCTATGATACCTGGACTTGAAAATGCTGAATTTGTAAGATATGGTGTTATGCACAGAAATACTTTTATAAATTCTCCAAAAGTTTTAACTACATCATTAAACTTAAAAGAATATGATAATATATATTTTGCTGGACAAATTACAGGTAGTGAAGGATATGTTTGTGCTATAGCCACAGGACTTATGGCAGCAATAAATATTTATAATAAATTAGAAGGAAAAGAATCTTTAGTATTAGAAGATATATCTTCAATAGGTGCTATTATTAAATATATTACAGAGGAGAAAAAAGACTTTCAACCTATGGGACCAAATTTTGGTATGATTAGAGATTTAGAAGGTAAAAAAATTAGAGATAAAAGAGAGAGATACAATAAAATTTCACAGAGAGCTATAGAGTATTTAAAGAAAAATTTTCCTAATTATATAAAATAAAATATGATAAAATGTTATTATGGAGGTGATATTTTGGAAAAGCTTATAAAAGATTTTTTATTCTATTCAGAATTTACAATTAGAAAAAAAGACAGTAGTATAAAATCTTTGAAAAAAGATTTAGAACAACTTCTAGAATATTCCCTTGAAAATAATATTACAGATATAAAGAAAATATCATCTACTGATATTAGAGATTTTTCTATAAAACTTCAAAAAGATAATGTTACAAAAAGAAGTTTAAGTAGAAAATTATCATCTATTAGAGTGTTTTTTAAATACCTTATGGAAAATAAAATCATTGACAAAAATCCGATGGCACCAATAAAGACACCTAATTTTAATATAGAAATTCCTGAAATTTTATCTTTAGACGAGATAAATATCTTAAGAAATTCTATGGATACTTCTAAATGTAATGGTATTAGAGATAGACTTATTTTAGAATTGCTTTTTTCTTCTGGGATAACTCCTATTGAGCTTATAAATCTTAGTGAAAGAGCTATAAAAATAGATGAAAGAGAAGCAATTATTTCCAATGGAAAAGAGATTAGACGGATATTTTTTAGTGAAACTACTAGAAAATATTTAAAATTATATTTAGAAGCAAAAAAAATAAAATATAAAGATAAATATAATGAAGATATTATTTTTGTAAATGGTTCTGGAGATAGATTAAGCGATAGGTCTTTAAGAAGATTATTGGTTAGATATGGAAAGAGAGCAGGAATTAAAAAAGAGGTAAACCCATTTATATTTAGACATACTTTTGGTGCTTACATGCTTTCTCATGGAATGAATATCTATCATTTAAAAAAACTTATGGGACATTTAAATATAGAAACTACTAAAATTTATCAAGAACTTATTAAAAAACCAATTATATTAAAAAGTTTAAATATTATAGATAATAATTCATAAAAATGGAGGTATATTTTTGTGGAAAAAATGAAAGCAACTACAATTTTGATTGTAAAAAAAGGTGAAAATGTAGCTATAGCTGGAGATGGACAAGTTACTTTAGGGGATACTATTGTAAAATCAAAGGCTAAAAAAATTCGTAAAATAAAAGACCATAATATTCTTTTGGGATTTGCTGGAATAGCTTCTGATGCCTTTGTTTTAGAAGAAAAATTTGAACAATACCTTGATGAGTATAGAGGTAATTTAAAAAAAGCAGCTGTTGAACTTGCTAAAGATATTAGAAATGATAAATTCCAAAGAGTTATGGAAGCAGCTCTTGTAGTTGGTGGAAAAGATGGAATTTATTCTATATCTGGTAATGGAGATATATTAGAACCTGAAGAAGATTTAATAGCTATTGGTAGTGGTGGAAATTACGCCTATGCTTCTGGATTAGCTTTACTTAAACATACAAATATGACAGCTTCTGAAATAGCTCGTGAATCTTTAAATATAGCTAGTTCTATATGTATATATACAAGTTCTAATATTATAGTAGAAGAAATTTAATTTTTGGAGGATATATGGCAAAATTCTGTGTAGGTTGTGGAGTAGAATTACAAGGAATTGACAAAAATAAAGAGGGATTTTTACCTTTATCTGTATTAGAAAAAGAGGAAAATCAAGGAAAAGATTTATATTGTCAAAGATGTTTTAAAATAAAAAATTATGGGGAATATATCCCCATCAATCTTACAAGAGCTGATTATAGAAAAGAAGTTCATGAAACTTTAAAAGAAGCTAATGTGGCTGTGGCTATATTTGATGCTATAGACTTTGAAGGTTCTTTTGATTATGAAATTTTAGATATTTTAAGAGAGATGGATTCAATAGTAGTTTTAAATAAAATAGATTTAATTCCTGATGATAAACATCCATCAGAAGTAGCTGATTGGATAAAATATCGTCTTGGTGAAGAAGGAATAGCTCCTCTTGATGTAGCTATTGTAAGTAGTAAAAAAGGTTATGGAATAAGTGGAATTTATAAAAAACTTAATCACTTTTTCCCTGAGGGTGTAACTGCCATAGTTTTAGGTGTTACAAATGTTGGAAAATCTAGTATTATAAATAAAATCATTGGAAAAAATATAGCTACTGAATCAAAATATCCTGGAACTACATTGAAAAGTTCTAAGAAAAAAATTACTAATGGAAATATAACTTTAATAGATACTCCAGGATTAATTCCTGAAGGAAGATTTTCTGATTTAGTTTGTGAAAAATGTAATCTTGATATAGTTCCATCAATGGAGATTTCAAGAAAAACATATAAAACAGGAAAAGATAGAGTAATATTTATAGGAGGACTTGTAAAAATAAGAGTTCTTAGTGAAAATGAATTTGACCCTATTTTCTCTGTATATGCTTCTAAAAATATAACTTATCACGATACAAATTTAGAAAAAGCTCAAGAGTTAGAATCTTCTAATAGAAGAGATTTATTCTATCCACCTTGTGAAGAATGTTATACAAATCCAGATTTAAAAGATTTGGTTACAGAAGAATTTATTGTAGAAAGTGGAGAAGAATTGGTATTTAAAGGACTAGCTTGGCTATCTGTAAAAAGAGGTCCTCTTCATTTAGAAGTTACTTACCCTAAAAAAGGTGAAATTATCACTAGAAGAGCTTTTATTAAACCAAAAAGATAACAGGTGATAATATGAT
Organism: Fusobacterium sp. FSA-380-WT-3A; assembly: GCF_012843705.1. Classification (NCBI taxonomy): domain Bacteria; kingdom Fusobacteriati; phylum Fusobacteriota; class Fusobacteriia; order Fusobacteriales; family Fusobacteriaceae; genus Fusobacterium; species Fusobacterium sp. FSA-380-WT-3A. Next base: position 28,796 of record NZ_JABAFQ010000008.1, read on the forward strand.
GCTTAACTCTTTAAAAGAAAAGGGATATTATATTGAAATTATAATAATTATTGTATCCATTATATTTTTAGGAATTTATTTTTTAAAACCTAGTTTTTATGAAATAAAATATGTTAAAAAAGCTGAAATTGTAGAAAAAAATCTTATAGAACTTAGAATAGCACTTGAAAAATACTATCAAATAGCTGGACATTATCCAGAACTTAGTAAAGATGGAGCTGCTGATAACTTGAGAATTTTAGATTATACAAATAAAAAAGGAATTCTTATTTCCTTTGCTGATATTTATGGAAATGATTCTTTAAAACCTACAGAAGATACAGAAAAATTAATAAGAACTAATAAAGTTATAGATACAAATGATTTTAAAAATGCTGAATTAAATGGTGGTTGGCTATATGATTCTTCTGGTCAAACAGGAGAAATTCACCCTAATTTACCAAAAAATGCTTATTTCCAAAATATTATTTGGACTAGAAGATAAATAGGAGGATAAATGAAATACGATATAATTTTTCTTGGTGGTGGACAAGCTGGAGTTTTTGGAGCTTATGAAGCTATAACAAAAAATCCTGATTTAAAAGTTTTAGTAATTGATAAAGGAAAAATGTTAAAAAATAGAGTTTGTCCAAAGGAACTTACAGGAAAATGTGCTAATTGCCCTACTTGTTCTATTATATATGGAGTAAGTGGAGCTGGAGCTTTCTCTGACTCAAAATTTAATATGGATTATAAAGTTGGAGGAGATGTTCATAAAGTTACAGGAAAAGAGATTGTTAATGAAACTATAAAAGATGTTGTTAATATATATAGAAAATTTGGATTTAATGAAGAGCCTACAGGACTTAAATATAATCCAGCTATGATAGAAATAAAAAGAAAATGTATAGAGAATAGAGTTCAACTTATAGATACTCCTACTATGCATTTAGGAACTGATGGTTCTAGAAAATTATATACAAAACTTATAGATTTTCTTTTAGAAAAAGGTGTAGAGTTTAAAGTTGAAAGAGATATAGAAGAGCTTCTTATAAAAGATGGAAAAATTTATGGAGCTAAAGTTTTATATAAAGGTGAGCCAGAAGAATATTATTCTGATAATGTTTTACTTGCTATGGGTAGAAGTGGAGCTCAAAAAGTTATGGAAATGTGCCATAAAACTGGAGTTAAATGTTCTAACGGAGCTATTGATGTAGGAGTTAGAGTTGAGATTCCTGATATTGTTATGAAAGAAATAAATGAAAATTTCTATGAAGCTAAAATGATATATTATTCAAAAACTTATAAAGATAAAATGAGAACTTTCTGTAGTAATCCTAGTGGATTTATAGCTATGGAAAAACATGCTGATGATGTAGTTTTAGCCAATGGACATGCCTATAAAAATAAAAAATCTCAAAATACAAACTTAGCTTTACTATGTACAAAAACATTTACAGAACCTTTTGACAAACCATTTGAGTATGCTACAGCTATAGCAAAAATGTCATCAATGCTTACAGGGGGAAAACTTCTTCTTCAATCTTATGGAGATTTAAAAGAGGGAAAACGTTCTACTGAAGAAAAATTAGAAAGACTTAATATTGTTCCTACTACTTCTGATTATGTAGCTGGAGATATTTCTCTTGCTTGTCCAAAAAGAATATTAGATAACATTATTGAGTTTATAGAAGCTCATGATAAAATTACTCCAGGATTTGCTTCTGCTGATTTACTTCTTTATTTCCCAGAAATAAAATTCAGAAGTACAAGAATGGAAATTGATTCTAATATGATGACTAATATAGATGGACTTTATGCTGCTGGAGATGGTTCTGGTTATGGTAGTGGATTAAATATTGCTGCTGTAATGGGAATATTGGCTGTTAGACATATGCTAACTAGAATATAAAGGAAGGAAATTATGTTTTTACCTACTACTTTAGAAGAAGTAAAAAAATTAGGTTGGGATTCTCTTGATGTAATTCTTATATCAGGAGATACCTATATTGATTCATCATACAATGGAACTGCCCTTATTGGAAAATGGCTTGTAAAAAATGGTTATAAAGTTGGAGTTATTGCTCAACCTGATATAAATTCTCCAGATGATATTACTCGTCTTGGTGAACCAAAACTTTATTGGGGAGTTTCTGCTGGTTGTGTTGATTCAATGGTAGCCAATTATACAGCTACAAAAAAAAGAAGACATAAAGATGATTTCACTCCTGGTGGAGAAAATAATCGTCGTCCTGATAGAGCTTCTATAGTTTATACAGGACTTATTAGAAGATTTTTTAAAAACAGTAAAATTCCTATTGTTTTAGGTGGAATAGAAGCAAGTCTTAGAAGAATTACTCACTACGATTATTGGTCTAATAATCTTCGTCGTTCTCTTATTTTCGATGCTAAAGCTGATATTCTCTCTTATGGAATGGGAGAAAAATCTATGCTTTCTCTAGCTGAGGCTATAAAAAACAACAAAGATTGGAGAAATATTCGTGGACTTGCATATATTTCAAAAGAAGCAAATCCTGATTATATTACTGTTCCATCTTTTGAAGAATGTGTTGAAGATAAATTTAAATTTATAGATATGTTTAATATATTCTATAAAAATTGTGACCCAATTACAGCTAAGGGATTAAATCAAAAACATGGAGATAGATGGCTTATACAAAATCCACCATCAGAAACTTTTTCTCAAGAATTACTTGATGAAATCTATGGTTTAGACTACGAAAGAGATGTACATCCATATTATAAAGCTCAAGGATTTGTAAGAGCTATTGATACTATAAAATATTCTCTTACAACTCATAGAGGTTGTTATGGAGAATGTAATTTTTGTGCTATTGCTATTCATCAAGGAAGAACAGTTTCATCTCGTAGCGAAGAATCAATACTAAAAGAGATAAAAGATATTACTAAGGATAAAAAATTTAAAGGTCATATATCAGATTTAGGTGGGCCTACTGCTAATATGTATCAAATGGAATGTAGTAAAAAATTAAAATTTGGAGCTTGTAGTGATAAAAGATGCCTTTATCCAAATGTTTGTCCAGCTCTAAAACCTAACCACAAAAAACAAATTGATATTTTGACAAAAATAAGAAATCTTGATAAAATAAAAAAAGTATTTATTGCTTCTGGTATAAGATATGATTTAATCTTAGGAGATAAAGTAAATGGTGATAAATATTTGGAAGAAATAGTTGCTCATCATGTATCTGGACAGATGAAAATTGCTCCAGAACACACAGAGGATAAAATCCTTGACTTAATGGGAAAGCCTGGAAAAGATGAACTTATTAAATTTAAAAGAAGATTTTATGAATTAAATAAAAAGTTAGATAAAAAACAATTTTTAACTTACTATTTAATAGCTGCTCATCCAGGTTGTAACGAAAAAGATATGTTAGATTTAAAGATTTTTGCTTCTGAGGAATTAAAAATAAGCCCTGAACAAGTTCAAATCTTTACCCCTACACCATCTACTTATGCTACTTTGATGTATTATACAGAGATAAATCCTTTTACAGAAAAGAAAATATTTGTAGAAAAGGATAATGGTAAAAAAGAAAAACAAAAAAATATTATTATTCCTCGTGAGAAAAATCAAAATACTTCTCATAAATCTACATTTAATAAAGATAAAAAAGTTTTATCAAATAAATCTGATAAAAATAATTTTAAAAATAAAAATTTCAAAAAAACTAGATAATAAATTTAATTTCATATCTTAAATCCTGAACCCTTTAAGATAAAAAACTTAAATTTTTATTATAAAAAATTTGTATAAAGGAGGAAATATGAAACCAATTGTTGCTATTATTGGAAGACCTAATGTTGGAAAATCTACTCTTTTTAATAAGCTAGTTGGAGATAGAGTTGCTATTGTTGATGACCAACCAGGTGTTACAAGAGATAGACTTTATAGAGATACTGAATGGAATGGAAGAGAATTTGTTTTAGTTGATACTGGAGGACTAGAACCTAGAAATAATGATTTTATGATGACAAAAATAAAAGAACAAGCTGAGGTTGCTGTTACTGAAGCTGATGTTATTTTATTTGTTGTTGATGGAAAAGCTGGACTTACAGCTTTAGATGAAGAGGTAGCTTACTATCTTAGAAAAAAAACAAAACCTGTTATCCTTTGTGTAAATAAAATAGATAACTATACAGAACAACAAGATGATTTAATAGATTTCTGGGCTTTAGGTTTTGATAATCTTATAGGAATTTCAGCTGAACATAAAACAAACTTAGGAGATATGTTAGATTTAGTTGTGGAATTAATTGATACTGTTGAAATTCCAGAAGAAGAGGAAGATGGATTAAAAATTGCCATTATCGGTAAACCTAATGCTGGAAAATCTTCTCTTGTTAATAAATTATGTGGAAAAAATAGAACTATTGTAAGTAATATTGCTGGAACTACAAGAGATGCTATTGACACTCCTGTAATGTTCAATGAGAATAAATATATTTTAATTGACACTGCTGGAATTAGAAGAAAATCTAAAGTTGAAGAAGCTTTAGAGTATTATTCAGTATTAAAAGCTTTAAAAGCTATAAAAAGAGCTGATGTATGTTTCTTATTATTTGATGGTAAAGAGGGACTTACTGAACAAGATAAAAGAATAGCTGGTATTGCTCATGAAGAAAAGAAACCAATAGTTATAGTTGTTAATAAATGGGACTTAATAGAAAAATCTAAGGATACTATGAAAGAGATGAAAGAAAGTTTACTTGCTGAGTTACCTTTCCTTGCTTATGCTCCTATTGAATTTATTTCAGCTTTAACAGGACAAAGAACTATAAATCTTTTTGAAATAGCTGATAATATCTATGAAGAGTATACTAGAACTATCTCTACAGGACTTCTTAATACTGTTATTAATGAAGCTGTTATTATGAATCCACCTCCTACAAGAAAAGGTAGAGTTACTAAAATCAATTATGCTACTCAAGTTGGTACTGCACCACCTAAATTTGTTTTATTCTGTAATTATCCAGAGCTTGTACACTTCTCATACTCTAGATATATAGAAAATAAATTAAGAGAAGCATTTGGATTTGAAGGTTCTCCAATAGAGATTTCTTTTGAAAAGAAAAATTAATGAAATAAAAAAATGTGTAGGTAAAATATCTACACATTTTTATTTTACTTAAATTTTACAAAGTACTAAAACCCTATTAAAGAAATCTCAGAAGAAATGTATATTTTTTCATACTTAAATTTTACAAGGTACTAAAACTAATTATTTCGGCTGTCAATTGTTCTTTTTATTTTTTCATACTTAAATTTTACAAGGTACTAAAACAGGTATCAGTCCATTCAATACTTCCTGTTGATTTTTTCATACTTAAATTTTACAAGGTACTAAAACCACCTAAAGGAAGAATAACAGGGTCTCCCTATTTTTTCATACTTAAATTTTACAAGGTACTAAAACTAGGAGGACTAGGGAATAAACTTCTTGATTATTTTTTCATACTTAAATTTTACAAGGTACTAAAACCCATTATGCTTTCTCCAAATAATTTTTTAAATTTTTTCATACTTAAATTTTACAAGGTACTAAAACCTTCTTTAGAGTTATTATAAGTAGACGCAGATTTTTTCATACTTAAATTTTACAAGGTACTAAAACCTAATTGTTATTTCGTATACATCATCACTTATTTTTTCATACTTAAATTTTACAAGGTACTAAAACACATCATAAACGAACTTCAAGAAAATCTAAATTTTTTCATACTTAAATTTTACAAGGTACTAAAACTGTCTCTTCTCTCTCTTTAAATTTGTTATAATTTTTTCATACTTAAATTTTACAAGGTACTAAAACACTTGTTTTATAAAAGGCGGGATGACACAAATTTTTTCATACTTAAATTTTACAAGGTACTAAAACAATTTACTGTTACTGCTGGAGGATACCAGAATTTTTTCATACTTAAATTTTACAAGGTACTAAAACTAATATCATTAATAGTTGCAGAAGTGGCCGATTTTTTCATACTTAAATTTTACAAGGTACTAAAACTTATCTTCTATTCTAGTTTTTGCTTTATTCATTTTTTCATACTTAAATTTTACAAGGTACTAAAACATAGCTTGTCTATTTCTTTTCTAATTCCTGATTTTTTCATACTTAAATTTTACAAGGTACTAAAACACAGCTTGTCTATTTCTTTTCTAATTCCTGATTTTTTCATACTTAAATTTTACAAGGTACTAAAACCTCAAATTTATTTTAACATTTTTTATCTAGTTTTTAAAGTAATTTCTCTATATAATTTGAAAATGGAGAAGAGTTATCATATAGAATATCCTTTTTATACTTTATATTTGATAGCTTTAAATAAAATAATAATAAAAATATATATTCATAATTTTCTATAAAACATCTACTTTCATCTAAAATAAATTTGTTAGATATAGTATCCTTATAAAAAATCTCTCCTAAATATAATTCCAAAACAAACTTTAATTTATTTTTTATATTTTCTTCTGTTTCTAAAATAGGATAATTTTCTTCAAACTTATTTATTACTTCATCTTCTAATAAAAAATTTTTTAACTTATTTTCTTGATAAATATTAATCAAATCTAAATTAGAAAAATCAAAAAGATATTTTGAAAAGGTTGCTATTATAACTTGATTATCAATAGAAAGATTTTTTAGAAATTTTTTTAATTTCATTAATTCTTTTAAAGATAAACTTCTTTCAGGAAAAAGAAAAATAAATATTTTATCCTTTATATTTTCTTTTTCTAAAATTCCTAAATTTAATTTTATTTTTTCAAAAGTACTTAAATCATTCATTATAATTTCTTTATTTTCTTTTTTTATAATTATATTTATCTTTTTTACTAAATCAGAAGAAGTTAATTCATTAAAGGAAAATATAATATCTAAATTACTATATTTTGTAATTTCTTTTGATAAATTTTCTGTTGTTTCTTCTATTTCTAAATCCTTTATTAAATTATTAATTGTTATAAGCAAAGGTTCTGTTGGTAATTTTTCTTTAAAAAAATTGTTTAGTTTTGAATATAATTCACTTTTACTTCCTAATTCAAATTCTATATCTAAATTTTCTTTATCAAGATATATACATTCTTTTGAAGAAATAGGCTCTTTTTTTCTTGAAAAATAATTTACTATATTTAATTTTAAATCATCTAAGTTTTTATCATTTTTTCCTATCTTTTTTCCTGAAAAATAAAAATATATACTATCACAAATATTTTTTAGTAGTATCTCATCATCTCCTGTAAGAACAGTATAATTTCTATTTTTAAATTGAAGAAAAGAGATATTTCTAAAATTATTTATCTCTAACATAGTTTCTCCTTTTAAAAAATTATCATTTTTTTATCTGTTATTATACTTTCTTGCTTACTTTTTTTACCTAAAAATATTTTCATTTTTTCATATTGTTTTTCTGTTATTATAAGTCCTCTTATAGAACCATCAGTTGGAATATAATTTTCAATCTTTTTTATATAATTATCTGCCATAGCTTGATTTGTACATATTCTTGTATATACAGAATATTGTAACATTAAAAATCCATTTTCTATTAAAAAATGTCTGAACTCCCTATACTCTTTTTTTTCAAAATTATCATTCATTGGAAGGTCAAACATAATTAAAAGTCGCATGTATTTATAACTCATAAAACTCTATTATTTCAAGATATGGCATTTTATTTTTATTAAATTTTCCTGTTTTGAAAAATTCTATAATAAATTCTATGTACTTTTCCATAGAATTATAAACAGTTTCCATATAAGAATTATATTTAATTTTACTATTTAAAAGATTGATAAGTTCTATTCTATCTTCTCGTGAAAAATACTCACTTTCTTTTATGTTTAAAAAAACATAATAATCTATAATAGGACGAAATACTTCTATAATATCACTAGCTAAATTAAATTGATTATATTCATTTTTATGATGTATACCTAAATAAGTTAATAGTCCTTTACTTGCTATTATTCTAGAAATTTTACTATTAAAAATAGTATATCCATAGTTCAAAGCACTATTTACAACATCATTATTACCCCTTATAAAGTTTTCTCCAAACAATTCTCTAAAATATATTTTTGCCCCAAGACCTTCTCTATTTTCTAAGTCATTTTCTTTTACTTCAGATATATATTTATCTAAAAGTATAGTTGTTTCTCCTATTTTTTTTAATTTCTTTAGAATTTCTTTTTGATTTTCTAATTTTACTTTTACAATTTCTTTCCATAACAATTTTTTTAGATTATTATCCCAATTAATTTGTTCTTCAACTATTTTATATTGTCTAAAATAACTATTTAAAGGAAAAATCATAGTTGTTGGATTGTATTTATCATCACAAAATATTAATAAAATATTATATTCAGTAATTTTATTCATAAGTTTTACAGTTAAAGATGTTCTATTATCTTCTAAAATTATACTTCCAATGTCTTTTAAAGGAATTTTATATTCTTCACCGTTTTTTATTATCATTAAGCTATCTAAATAAAGAGATAATCTCTCACTTTCAGTTATATAGATCGTTCTCCAACTCAATTTTACTCCAAAAATTCAAAAAAAGAAAAAGTCCCTCAAAAGAGGGACGATTCCGGTACAAGACCTTATTTTAGTAGGTCTTGAAAAATTTAAGTATGAAGACAAAGCGTCCTTTGTCATTCACAGTATAACATTTTTACTTTTTTATTTCAACTATTTTTTTATAATATTTTCAAACCTATCTTTTGCCACATACTCTTTTCCTAACATATTAGTATGAATTTTTTCAAATTTAACTACATCTTTTCCAATAGTTATAATTTTTTGTTTAGAACTTAGTGGTAATTTATTTAAAAATATATTGGCTTCCTCATTTGATAAATTTTTCTTAAAAAGTAAATTTATAGTGTCTTCTATTGGATATTCTTTATTATTTTTTGATAACTCTTTTAAGCTTTTTAAAATTTCAATTACATTTCCATAATTTTTATCTATCAAATCAACTTCTATATATTTTCTTTCATCATTATTGACACCTTTAAATCTAACTTTTTCTATGCTACCATCTTTTTTAGTTATTTTTATAATATTTCCATTATAAATAGAAAATTCAAATTTATAACTTTTATCTATTCCTTTTCTTAATTTTTCATTTTCATATTTTACATTATCTATTTCAAAGTAATTTCCTTTATCCCTCAACATTAAATATCTAGTACTTACAAACTTATATTCTTTTCCATTAAAATAGACATCAGCTCTATATGTTGGAATTGTATCCATTATTATTCTTTTCTTAGTAGTATTATATTTATGTGTTATATCTAAATGATTTCCCAATTGAGAAACTCTATATTTTAAAGTTGTTATAGCTGGTCCATTATCCTTTTTAGCATATTTTGTAATCGGTCCAAACTCTTCAAAATATTTAGTAAACGGATTTACTTTAGCAGTTTTTCCTCCATATTCATTAAATATTTTTAACATTTTATCAAAAGTTTGTCTGTCATTATGATATACTAAAAGGTCTTTATATAATTTTTCATCAGAAAAATATTTAACAATTTTACTTTTTTTATCATATATATCTGTAATTTTTCCTATAACATATTCTGTTTCTATTGGTTTACCTTTTTTATCTTGTTCTATATATTTTCTAGTACTATAAATAGTTTCATTCATAAGTTGACGATTAGGTTTTTTATCTACAAAATAAGAAAATTTAAAATCTTTATAATTTTTTATAATTTTTGAATATTCATAATTAAACAATTCTTTAAAAGATTTATCATCTAAAATTTCTCCTGTCCTAATATGATATCTAATATTTTCATCTTTATGGTAATATTCCTTAACCCATCTTAAATTATTAAGAATTTTTTCTCCCATTAAAATAATAAAGGCATCTTGTGCATGATGAATATGTGATACATCTCTTAATTTAGTTAAATCCCATTGTTTTCTAATTTGACTTGTAAAGCTTCCTTTAATAGATTTTATTTTAACATTTTTTTGTTTATCAATAAAAAATCTTCTTAACAAATTCATAAGTTCTCTTGTAGAGTAACGAGTATCTACCAAATTACGAGCTATAAAATTAGGAGAATATTTTGTAATTTCTTCTTCTAATAAAAGATTATCTCTTTTTTTCATAGAAATCATTTTTCTATTATACATTTCTAACACTTGCTTTTTAAAATCTTCATAACTTCTATTAGTACCACTTAAAGAAAAATATTCATAAGGGCTTCTTTGACCTTTATTTTGATTTTCTATTCTTTTTACAAAAACTTTATTATCTTGACTATCATCAAAAGATATAGAACGAGGTATTATATGGTCTATTTCATAAGCAAGTGGATTTTCTATTAAATTTTCTATTGGAATATATTCATTAGAATACATACATCTTCCATCTTGTTTATCCCAATATCTAATAAGTTCAAAATATTTTTTATCAAGTTTTCTTTCTGCTAAAATTTCTTTTATTTTATTTTTTTCAACTTCATTTCTTTTTTGGATTTCTTTTTGTATATTTTTAGCTTCATCAGAATTTTTTTCTCTAGCAAGTTCTATTACAATTTCATCAGGAATTCCATAAAGAGCTAAAATTTCATTAATTACATTTATACTCTGAATCATAGACCTTTTTACTGCTGGACTTACTACCCAATTATCTACAAAAGTTTTTGGAATATATTTATATTTTTCACTTCTAAAATCCATTTTATATGGAATGATTCCTTTTTCTGTAAAAAGTTCCATTTGATTTTTAGAAGTTTCTAATAAATCTTCCATTATTGAATCCATAGCTTTTTTAGATAAAGAATGAGTTCCTGTATATTTTAATTTATTTGCTAATTTTTCTACTATTTCATTATCAATTTCTATTTTCTTTTCACTAAACAATTCATTATATTTTAAAGTTCTTGTATTTACATCTTGATAATAAGTTGCAATTTTTCCAATTTCATTTAAAATATCTGTATCATTACAAAAATAAATCTTATTTATTTCTATATAACTTTCTAAAGATGTAAATATAGCTTTATTATCCTTATTTATTCTATATCCTGAAATATCATTTTCATCTATTTTTAAAGTTTTTGCTACTGTTTTAAGAGAAACTTCTTTTGTTTTTTTAAAGATTTCTATTAATCTTAACTTTTCTTCTTTTGTTAGTTTAGTATTCTCTTCTCTTTTTAAATTAAGATTATTAAAATCATTTAAAAGATTAAATAACTCTGCTGTATATGATTTTTTTACCATTCTGCGTTCTTCTGGAAAATAAGAACAATTTCCTACTAAATTATCCATCCATTCTTCTTCATCTTTCCAACTATATGGACTAGTTTTTCCTGGACCATCATAATATTTTCTTCTTCCTTCTAAAATATTTATATATTTTTCTATAAATTTATCATCAATTTGAGAAAAATAATTTTTTTGTGTATTTAAAACTTGACTAGCTTCTTTTATATATGATGTAGTTTTAAAATTATTTTCAATTCCTCTTATTTTTTTATTTTCTTTTAAGGCTTCTAATTGTAATTCACAAACAAAAATATCTTCTGATTTCAATCTAGCTTCATTTTTAGATAAAATATTTTTAGTAGATTCTTCTTCTACACTTGAAGTTTCAATATTAAATTCTCCTGCTCCTCTTCTTTTAATTAAATGAAAAAGAGCTATTGCTAATTCTTTATTTGTTAATTGATTATATAATCCTTTTTTTCTAATCTCATAAGGTAAAACTTCATTTGTATAGAAATCATATTCCTTATTATCTATGATTTTATAATCAAATAATAATTCTCTTAGTCTTTCTAACCTATGTTGTCTTCTTCTAAGTAATCTTCTTGAAGCCCTTCTCATTCTTCTTTTTCCATTTTCATCACTTTTAGCTTCAGGAAATAATCTTACTCCTGCATTTATTATTTTGTTATCATCATCTAATAAACACCAACCAACTGAAGCAATTCCAATATCTAACCCTAATCTAAATTTCATAACATCACCCATTTTTATAATTTTCTTATTATAAGTATATCATATTTTTATCTTTCATAATATAAATTTATCTATTTTTCTATTGTCATTCCCATGTCACAATCCTAAAATAAAATTATTTTAACAAATAAAATATGAGGTGATATTTATGAAAAAACAAATTTTAGCAGGATTATTTATTCTTTCAACAATAGCCTTAGCTCATCCAACAAGAGTACATGGAACACCTAAATATACAAAAAATTATGAGTATTTCCATCACGAAGGCTTTAAAGGTGGTAAAATGTTTAATTGTTTAACCCCTCAATTACAAAAAGAATTTAGAAGAACTAATTTAGACATCCGTGAAAAAGAAATACAAGTAAAAAAACTTTTATTGGATGACAAAATAGATTGGAATAAAGTTGAAGATTTAAATAAAGAAATTGCTTTAGAAAGAGCTCAATTAAAAACAAAACTACAAAAATATTTTGTAGAAAACCCAATTCCTGAACCAGCTAGAACTCGTCAAATTGAAGAAAAGCCATTAAAGGTTCAAAATAAAGCATAATTTGACATAAAATTGACATAATTTTTTTTTAGACTAAATACATAAATTATATATTTGTTCCATTGCCTAAAAAAACTTATTATATAAAATGTACGTATAACTTAAATCTATTAAGTATATAATTTATAAAAATTAAAAAATAGGAGATGATAGCTTTCTTCTCCTATTTTTGTTACAATTATAATATAGATAAACTTATAAAAATTTTCAAGGAGTTTTTATGGAAAATAAAGTGCTTATTGTTGAAGATGAAGTAAAATTAAGAAGAATTATGAAAGATTTTTTACAAAAAGAAAATTATAAAGTTATTGAAAGTGGCGATGGCATCGAAGCTGTTGATTTATTTTTTTCTGAAAAGCCCGATATTATAGTCCTTGATGTTATGTTACCTGGACTTAATGGGTTTGAAGTTTTAAAAGAGATTAGAGAAATTGATAAAACAATTCCTGTGATTATGCTTACAGCTCGTGGAAATGAAGATGATGTTTTAAAAGGTTACGAATTAAAAGTAGATGAATATATTGTAAAACCTGTAAGTCTTAAAGTTTTAGTTGCAAAAATAAAGGCTTTCCTAAGGAATAAAACTTCTTTTGAAACAATAATTTTTGGTGGACTTAATATTAATGTAGAAAGTATGGAAATCACTTTAGATGGAGAATCTATTGATTTATCTTCAAAGGAATTTGAATTACTTATGTTTTTAATAAAAAATAGAAATCAAGTGCTTACTAGAGATAAAATTATTACTTCTCTTTGGGGATATGACTATGAAGGAGATTTAAGAGCTGTAGATTCTCAAATAAAAAGACTTAGAAAAAAATTAAATGGAAAATATATTGTTACAGTAAGAGGAGTAGGTTATAAAATAGAGGAGGAATAATATGAAAATAAAAACTAAAATCCTTTTACTTACCTCCTCGATTATTACAGTTATTTTAGTATCAATATTGGGATTTAATCAATTTGCTTTTGAAAAATATTATCTTAATATAAAAAAGAAAAAACTTATTTCTGTTGTTGATTTTATTAAAAGACCTGATTTTTTTGTAGATTTTACAAAATTAGAAGAAGAAAATAACATTAAAATTTTCTTAACAAAGCATGAATTTTTAGATGAAACTAATTTTCCACTAAATAAAGAGGAAATTAAAGATATTTTTGAAAATGGAAGTATTATTTATAAGATTACTAATGAGAAATATTCTCCTGATAGAAAATTATTACTTGTAACAAAGTATGATAAAGAACTTCTATTAGTTATGTTTTCACCTCTTAGTACTGTTATAGAGCCTGTTGAAATAATTAATGGTATCTATATAAAGTTAATTTTATTTGCTTTAGCCTTTGGATATCTTATGTCATTATTACTTACAAAAATTTTAAGTAATCCTATTATTTCTATGGTGAATACAGCTAAAAAAGTTGCTGAACTTGATTTTTCAGAAAGATTTAATTTTTCTGGTAATGATGAAATTGGAGAATTAGGAAGAAATCTTAATATAATGGAAGAAAATCTTAAGAAAAATTTTGAACTATTAAAAAAGGATATAGAAATAGAAAAAGAAAATGAAAAAACTAGAAAACAATTTATATCTAATATAAGTCACGAATTAAAAACTCCTATAGCCATTATCAATAACTATACAGAGGGACTTCGTGAAGGAATTGCTGATGATGAAGAAACTAGAAATTTTTATTTAGATACTATTTTAGAAGAAACAGAAAATATGAGTAATCTTGTTAATTCATTATTATTTCTCTCTCGTTCTGAAAGAAATTTTTTAGAATTTAATCCTACAACTTTTGATATTAAAGTTATTATCAATAGTGAGATTGAGAGATTGAGTAAAATATATCCTGATAAAATTTTTAAAAATAATTTTAAAGGACATAAATTTTTAGGAGATTCTAAGACTTTTTCAGTGATTATAAAAAATCTCTTAGAAAATGCTTGTAAATATTCAGAGGACGAATTTATTTACATTTTTACTGATAATAATACTTTTAAAATATCAAATAAATCCTCTTTAGATGAATCTTTAATAGATAAAATTTGGATACCTTTTTATAGGGTTGACTCTGCTAGAGATAGAACTTCTGGTACAGGACTTGGACTTGCAATTGTAAAAGAGTTATTAGAAAAACAAAATTTTAAATTTGGTGCTTTCAAGGAAGAAGATAAAATTGTATTTTGGATAAAAGGAGGAGAAAAATGAGACTGTTAATAATTGGTTTGTTACTTGTTAATATGCCTTTTTTCTCTTTTGCCAGAGAATATTTTGCTAAAAATGAATCTACTCGTCATAAAGTAGAGAGAATTATAGAAGCACTACCAGAAGAAAAAATCAATGAACTTCTTTTAATAAGAAAAAATATTATTGAAGATGAAATTGATTTTAAAAATAAATTAATATCTTTGAGGTCTTTATCAAATAAAGCTATGCAAGAAAGAAATGAAGTTGAATATAGAGCTATCCTTTCTCAAATAAGTATTTTAAAAAATGAAAGGAACCTTGTAAGAGCAATATATAAAAAACAAATTGAAAATATTTTACAGATTGAACTTCCTATAAATCTTTATATGGAAGAAGAACAATTTGAATATAAAGTAAGTATATAAAATAAAATGGGGGATATTGCATAAATTTGCAATCCCCCTAATTTTTTATAAACTTTTCTTAAATTTATAAGTTTTAAATATTTTTTTAGAAGTATTTTTAAATTGATTAAAATCTAAAGTTTGGTCTCCATCAGATAAAGCACAACATGGATTTTCATGAACCTCTATCATACAACCATTAGCACCAGCCATAATACCAGCTAAAGTTATTGGCTCTACTAAATTTCTTATTCCTGTCCCATGACTTCCATCAATTAAAATAGGAAAATGACAGATTTCCTTTATAAGAGCAATAGCATTTATATCTATTGTATTTCTTGTCATTCTCTCAAAAGTTCTAATTCCTCTTTCACAAAGAATAATATTTTTATTTCCATAAGCAATCAAATATTCTACAGCCATTAAAAACTCTGTAATAGTAGCACTCATGCCTCTTTTTAAAAGTATTGGCTTATCAACTTTTCCTAAATCTTTTAGTAAAGAAAAATTTTGCATATTTCTTGTTCCAACCTGTAAAATATCAGCATATTTACAAATCATATCTATATTTTTTCCATCCATTATCTCTGTACAAAGAATTAATCCATATTTGTCACAAGCTTCCCTCATATAGATTAATCCCTCTTCCTCTAAACCTTGAAAATCATAAGGAGAAGTTCTTGGTTTAAAAGCTCCACCTCTTAAAATTTTTCCACCATTTTTCTTTATTTCTTTGGCTATCTTCATAACCATCTCTCTATTTTCTACAGAACATGGGCCTGCTATAAGAACAAAATCATCTCCACCAATTTCCACATCTTTAACTTTTATAATAGTATCTGATTTTTTAAACTCTCTACTAGAAAATTTATAGGGAACAGATATTTCTAAAATCTCATCTATAACATCTTTTATCTCTTGATTATTTAAAAGCTCCTCTTTTAGATTTGATTTTTGATTTCCTAAAATCCCAAATTTTCTAATTCCATTATCTTCAATATCTAAAACTCCAAGTTTTCTTTTTTCTATAAACTTTTTTATTTTATCTAAAAATATCTCTTGTGTATTTTCCTTAAATTTTATATACATTATATTCCTCTTTCTATTTTAGTCTATTTTATATTATATAACTTTTTATTGAAAATCACAAAGTTTTTTCACAATATTTTTTTAAAAAACAATTTTCACATCTTTCTTTTTTTAATTCATCACAATCAAAATAATTGTTTAAAATTTTATTGGTAACAATATCAAAATTTTTAATAGTTTCAGTTATAGCTTCTTGACTAATATCTATTTCAATTATTTTTCTATCTTCTCTTTCATTAATATAAAATAATCTAGCTCTTTTTACAGTTTTTTTATATTTTTCACCTATTAGATAAGCATATATTCTAAGCTGTGCTTCATAACTACTTATGTCTTGTGCTACTCTTCCTGTTTTAAAATCAATTATTTCAATTTCTCCATCTTTTTCAAGTACTAAATCTGCTATTCCTTCTATGATATAGTTCTCTCTTATGAAAGAAATTTTTATTTCATTTTCTTTTATAAAACTTGTTATATTTTTATATTCTATAAAATATTTTATTATATTTTCTAGAAGTTTTGAAATAATTTTTTCATCTATTTTTATTGTATTTTGTCTTAAAATATTATTGTAATTTTTATAATATTCATCTTTAATTTCTTCAATTGTTATTAGATTATTTCTCTTTAAATTTTTATTTATATATTCTAAAGTATCATGAGCCAATACTCCAATTATAGCTTCTCTTGTACTTTTTTCTACAAATTTATATTTTCTAAAGAAATTATATAATAGAGGACATTTTTCATATAAAGCTATATGAGAAGTAAAAGAAAATATATCTTTTCTTTTGCTTTCATCTATTTTATCTATTTCTAATCTGTGATATTTAAAATTCTCACTTCTTATATCATTTAATTCATCATAAACTTTTTTAAATATTGGTTTAGGAACTTTATAATCTCCTTGACTTTCTATACATGTTAAAGCTAATAGATTTTTTGCTCTAGAAAATCCAGTATAATATAATCTATAAAAATCATAAATATCTATCTTTGATTTTGGTTCAAACTCCTCTAATATTTCAAACTCTAATTTTTTTTGTGGAGTATCAAATACATGAGGTTCATTATCTAAAGAACCAATTATAACTATTGGGAATTCTAATCCTTTAGCTTGATGAATAGTTAAAAAAGATACTGCTCCCTTTGGAGTTTCCTCACTTTCATATTCATGAAGTTTTATTTCTTTTAAATATTTCAAATGATGATTAAAAAAGTAATCACTTACTTTTTTTAGATTTTTCTTATTAATATCACCAACTTTACAAAGTATATCAAATTTTAATAAAATATCTGAAAATATCCCTAAATTATAAGTTGTCCTATTTTGTAAAATATCCTCTTCAAAAAGATTTATATACTTTAAGAAACATTTAAAATTAAAAAGATTATAAAATATATCTAAAAAGCTTCCTATTTTTTCTTGAGAATTTTCATTTTCCACCATATCAGTTATTTTTTCTCTTATATCTTTTATATACTCTACAGCTTCTTCATCTAATACTATTTCTTTTCTAGCATATATATAACATTCATTATAATACTGCTCCAAAAGATAGTCTTTTCCTTGATGAAAAATACAAAGTAAAAAACCTATTACAAATCTTATTTCATCTCTTTCAAAAAAATTTCCAGAACGTGGACAATAAACTTTTATTCCATTTTTTTCTAAATATTCTACTAAATATTTTATCTTACTATCTTTAAAACTTCTAAATAAAAAAGCTATTTGATTGTAATCATCTATTTTTCTACTAGCTTTTAAATAACTTATAAATTTATAAATTTTTTCATTCCACTGTCTTTGAGAACCATTTACAGATATTTTTACCACTCCACTACATTGGTTTATATCCTCTCTACCTGAAATAATTTCCTTTTTATATCTCCAATTATCCCAATTTGTCCCTTCCATCCATTTTTCACAAAACTCTATTATATCTTGGTTAGAACGATAATTTATATTAAGTTCTACTTTTTTACATTGTCCCTCTTTAAAATTTTTTTGAAATTCTAATATATTTCTCACAGTTGCCCCACGAAATCTATATATCCCTTGATCATCATCACCTACTACACAGATATTTTTTCTATCTCCTGCTATCAGAAAAAATAATTTTTCTTGTATTTTATTAGTGTCTTGATATTCATCTATCATTATATATTTTATTTTTTCTTGTAATTTTCTTAATACCTCTGGATTTTCACTTAAAATTCTATAACATTCTAATTGAATATTTGAGAAATCTACTCCATTTTCCTCTCTCAAAAGCTCTACATATCTTTTATGTAATCTTTTTAAAAATTTTATATTCTCATCAGTAGTATCTAAAATTTTCTTATTAGATAATCCCTCTTCATTTATTCTATCTATCCATTTTTGAAATTCTCCAGCCTTTTTCCAGGCTCCACTACTTTCTGTAGTCAATATAAATTCTCTATATCCTTCTATTTTTTCAAATTCTTTAATTTTTGAATAGATAAAAAATCTCTGCTCTAAATCATCAAATATTTTATAATTTTTCTCCAAAAATGAATATTCTAAATTTTCGTCAATTATTCTTAAACAAATGGAATGTATAGTTCCAATATACATTCCACTTATATCCATAGTATTTTTTATTTTTTTAGATATTCTACTTATGAGCTCTTTTGAAGCTTTTTCTGTAAAAGTAGCAAGTAAAATATTTTCTGGCTCAACTCCTTTTTGATTTAATATATGAGCCACCCTCTCTATCATTGTTTTTGTTTTTCCAGAACCAGGACCAGCTATAACCAAAACAGGTCCATCTATTTGATTTACAACTTCCTTTTGTCTTTCATTAAGATTTTCCATAGACTAGTCCTCACTTCCTTTCTAAAATTCTTTATTTTTTAATATAAATCTATAATAAATATATGTACATAGAGGAATTAACCAAATATATACAGCAAAAGGAATAAATTGTACATTACTAATTCCAAGCATTGTACAAGGTACATAACAAGCTATATTTGTTGGAGTGATAGCTGGTATTACAATAGCTGTATTTTCTATGTCCTTTGCCAAATCTTTTCTCTCAATTTTTTTATCATCATAGACACTTTCTATAATCTGTTCTGTCATTATAACAGCAATAGTTTGATTTGCTCCTACTATTCCTGTTATTATACTTACTAATATTGTATTTCTAAATAATTCCCCTCTAGTTTTTACATTTTGAATTTTTGCTTTTATATAATTTAAAATATTAAGTTGTTCAAATACACCAACTAAAGAGCATGATACAATTATAAGAGCTGAAGCATTTAACATTGATTTTATCCCTCCACCTTTTATAATTGTTTCTAAAGATGTTCCTTTAAATTTGTAAAAACCAAGTAATAAATATTCAAATATTTTTAAAATATTTTCTCCTTGTACAAATATAGCCACTATTGAAGCTAAAACTATACTTACTGCCATAGATTTTCTTACATTTATTCTAAGCAAAGAGAAAACAATTATAGATATTACAGGGATAAATATAAATCTCACATCTATATTGTAAACATCTTCTAATAAAACTAAAAGATTACTTTCACTTGTATTTAAAACATAATTTTTTGAAAGAAAAATATAAAAAATACTTGTTAAAATATAAGGAACTATCATTGATTTTATCATATTTTTTAAGTTTGTATAAATATCTATTCCTGTAAGACTAGCTACAAGATTGGCACTTGAAGAAAGTGGTGACCATCTATCTCCAAAATATATTCCTGAAATTATTGTAGCTCCCACTATATTTACATCTATATTTCCACTTCTAGCAATAGCCATAAGAGCTACCCCTATTGTACTTGCTGCTCCAAAAGAACTTCCTAAGAAAAAAGCCACAATACTTGTTATTAAAAATGAGAAAAATATAAAAAGGTTAGGATTTATAAATTTTATTCCATAATAAATAATTCCTGGTATTGTTCCAGAGGCTAACCAACTAGCTGTCAAAGCCCCTACAAACATAAATACCATTAAAACTATTTTTGATTTTTTACTATATTCAATAGATACATTTACTATGGAATCTATTGTGTTTTTCTTTTTTAAAGATAAAAGTACAAATAAAAAATATACTCCTATTACAATTAGACCTAAAGTAAATTTAGTATAAAATACATAAAAAAGTATCACCCCAAGTAAACCTAAAAAACCTATTTTTTTCATTTTTTCTCCCCCCATACTAAACTTTTAATATCATACACCAGATTGGTATAGTTATCATAGATAACATTGATGTTACTAATATACATTGTGTTGCAAAATCCACATCCCCATTATATTTACTAGCTAGTATTGCTGATGTACTAGCTGCTGGCATTCCTGTAATTAATACTTGAACCCCAATTATAATATCATCAAAATTTAAAAGTTTTCCAACTATAAAAACTATTAATGGTAAGATTATAAGCCTTATACTTGAAAAAAATATAATTATTTTAGAAAAGAAGTTTTTAACATTTTTCATTTCTCCAAGTATAACTCCTACTAACATCATTGAAAAAGGTGTTGTAGTTTTTCCAATACTTTTTATAGCTCCTCCTAAAAATTCTGGAAAAGGTATTTGAAATACCATTATTAAAATTCCTATATAAACAGTTACTAAGCAAGGATGAGTAAGAATTTTTTTAATCAATTCTTTTTTAGAACTTGCATTAGTAAAATAAGCTAAACCTACTGACCATAAAAGAGCTCTTTGAGATATTAAAGATATAGCTCCATACATACAACCAATACTTCCATATATTCCATCTATTACAGCTATTCCCATAAAACCGGCATTTGAAAGAACTGTTACATATTTTAAAACTTTTTGTTTTTCTATATCTTGATTTCTGTATATAAAGAAATTTATTCCAATAGCAAAAAATTGTATTCCTAGAGCTAAGAAAAATAATTTTACAAAATTTACTAAAACATCCATATCTAATTCTGTTCTGAAGGAATCTATTATATTACATGGAAGTATTATGTTAATTAATAAATCTGTCATTACTTCCCCAGAAGTTTTAGGTATAATATTTTTCTTTCTTGCAAAAAAACCTGTAAGTATTAATAAAAATAACATTCCTTGTAATGAAATTATTTTATTAAAATCCATACCCTCACTTCCCTATTAAGTCTTTAAAAATCTCTTTCTATCTCATTTTACTACATTTTTTTTCTTTTATCAATTTTTTAATAAATATTATATTTTATTTCTATTTTTTATGATAAAATATTTTATATATGAATTTTTATTATGGAAGTGATTTATTTTTATGGAAACAACAAAAGCTAGTGAACGTTTGGGAACTGAACCTATTGGTAAATTAATTTTAAAACTTTCTATTCCAGCTGTTATAGCTCAAATTGTAAATGTACTTTATAATATTATAGACAGAGTTTATTTAGGACATATTAAGGGAGTTGGAACTTTAGCTCTTACAGGAATTGGAGTTACTTTCCCTATAATTGTTGGAATATCAGCTTTTAGTGCTTTTGCTGGTTATGCTGGTGCTCCTCTTTCTTCTATAGAATTAGGAAGAAAAAATTATAAAAAAGCTGAAAAAATTCTTGGAAATAGTGTAACAATTACTTTATTTTTTACTCTGATTATTCCCACTATTGTTTATATTTTTAGAGAAAAACTTTTATTTAGTTTTGGAGCTAGTGAAAATATTTTACCCTATGCTTTAGACTATCTTAATATATATTTAATTGGAACTATTTTTGTTCTAGTTGCCCTTGGTCTTAATCCTTTTATATCAAGTCAAGGTTTTCCAAAAGAAGCAATGTTTTCTATACTTATAGGTGCCCTTATAAATCTTATACTAGACCCTATTTTCATCTTTAAATTTCATATGGGAATTAAAGGAGCAGCATGGGCTACTGTTATTTCTCAAGGACTTAGTGCCTGTTGGATATTTTTCTTTTTAACTTCTAATAAATCAGTTATAAAAATAAAATTAAAAAATCTTATTCCTGATTTTAAAATTATAAAAAATATTCTTGTATTAGGAACTTCCTCTTTTACAATGCAGATAACAGAAAGTATGTTAGGAGTAACTTTAAATAAAAGTCTTCAAATCCATGGAGGAGATTTATATGTTGGAGCTATGGCAATAGCTCAAAGTATAATGCAACTTATTTCTATACCAATAAGAGGATTTACTTATGGTTCTCAACCTATAGTAAGTTATAATTTTGGAGCAAAAAATAAAGAAAGAGTTATGAAAGCTACAAAAATTATTGTTGGATATGCTACTTTAATTTTAGGTCTTTCCTCTTTAATGACAATAATATTCCCAGAATTTTTCTCATCAATGTTTACTAAAGACCCAGAACTTCTTGCTCTAATGGGAAAAACTCTTCCAGTTTATATGGGAGGAATGGTTATATTTGGAATACAAAATGGAGGACAAGCTGTATTTTTAGGAATTGGACTTGCTAAGACTTCTATATTTTTAGCTCTATTTAGAAAAATTTTACTTCTTATTCCTTTAGCTTTAATTTTACCTAATTATATGGGAGTTATGGGAGTATTCTATGCTGAACTTATATCTGATACTCTTTCAGCTTTAACAACTCTATTTATATTTGTATTTATTTTTAAAAAAGTTGTAGATAGAAATATTCAATAAAATTTTATTAAAAAATATTAAAAGGACTGTTGTATTTAACAGTCCCTTTATTTTTATCTATTTAATTCTTCGTAAGATTTTAATCCATAACTAGATTTTGCCTTTATTACTGCCCTATTTATAGCTTTCCCCATTGCATAAGCTCCCAAACTTCCAATTATATCAACTGTAGTTTCAACTTCTCCTGTTCCTATAGTAAATATTGTATCTCCATCTAAAGATGTATGTACAGGACAAATTGCTCTTGCATATCCATTATGTGCCATTGAAGATATTTTTGTAGCTTGAGCTTTTGTTAATTTTCCATTTGTTATTATACATCCTATTGTTGTATTTGTATTTTGAAATACATCTATATCCTTTCCTAAATCTTCCCACATAAGCTCTCTTGTACTTAATATTTTATTTTTCTCCTCATTTAAAATTCCAGCTAATGGTTTATTAGTATCTACATCAATTACATCTCCTATAGCATTTACACTTACAATAGCTCCAACTTTTAATCTTCCAACTTGTACACAATAAACTCCAAGTCCTGATTTCATTGCTCTATCCATTCCTTTATATTTTCCAACAGAAGCCCCTGTTCCAGCTCCAAAATTTCCCTCTTGAATATTATATTTTTCAGAATTACAACAAGCTTCATATCCCATATTTTTATCAGGTCTAACTTTAGAATTTCCCACTGCTAAATCAAAAAGAGATGCTCCACAAACAATAGGTACAACTCCTACTCCAACTTCAAAACCTATTCCCTTTTCCTCTAAATATTTCATAACTCCACTAGATGCTTCTAAACCATAAGCACTTCCACCAGATAATACAATCCCATGAACTTTTTCTATAGTATTTATAGGATTTAAAAGTTCAGTTTCATGTGAAGCAGGTCCTCCACCTCTTACATCTACTCCAGCACAACCACCTTTTTCACATAAAATTACTGTACAACCTGTTCCAGCTTCAAAATTTTGGGCATTACCTATTTTTATTCCATCTATTTCAGTTATATTTATCTCTTTCATTTTCCCCTCCTTTTTATATTTTTAATTATATAAAAATTTTTATTTTTCTTCAACATTCACTTTTTATCAAAAAATAAAAAAGCAGTCAGACAACTGACTGTTTTTTATTTATACTGGAGAAAACTAATTAAATTAAAATTTATTTTTCAATTTTTTTAAATTTCAAATTTTTTTCTATTAGAGCAAAGACAGCTTCATGAGTCAAATTCTTTTGACCTTTTAAAGTTTCAAGATACTCTTTTACAGCTTCATGTTCTTTTTTGTGATATTTATTAATTATATAATGTATATCTGAATCCTGAAAAAAGTTTACATATTTATGTTCTTTCATTAAAACCATCTCCTAAACTCTCCAGCAAACCAATTATAAATCTTTATAACAAAAATTTCAATATTTAATTTTAAATAAATTTTAATTTTATAAATCTATTCTATTTTATTACAAGTTCTACAGGACAATGGTCAGAACCTAATACTTCTGTGTAAATTTTTGCTGACTCTAATCTAGCTTTTAAACTTTCTGATACTACAAAATAATCTATTCTCCAGCCAGCATTTCTTCCTCTAGCATTAAATCTATAAGACCACCACGAATAAACATCTGTTACATCTGGATAAAAATAACGGAAAGTATCTATAAATCCATCATTTACTAAATTATCAAATTTTCCTCTTTCTTCATCTGTAAATCCAGCATTTCTTCTATTTGCTTTAGGATTTTTTAAATCTATCTCTTTATGAGCAACATTCAAATCTCCACAGAAAATTACAGGTTTTTTCTTCTCAAGATTTTTTAAATAATTTTTAAATTCATCTTCCCAAACCATTCTATAATCTAATCTTTCTAATTCTGTTTTAGAGTTTGGTGTATATACAGTTATAAAGTAATAATCTTCAAATTCTAAAGTTATCACTCTTCCCTCTTTATCATGCTCTTCAATTCCTAAACCATAGGCTACACTTATAGGCTCAACTTTTGTAAAAATCGCTGTTCCTGAATATCCTTTTTTCTCAGCATAATTCCAATATTGATGATATCCCTCTAATTGTAAATCTATTTGTCCTTCTTGTAATTTTGTTTCTTGAAGACAAAATATATCAGCATCTACTTCTTTAAAAAAATCCATAAATCCTTTTGTTACACAAGCTCTAAGCCCATTTACATTCCACGAAATAAACTTCATAATCCTCCTTTATACATCTAATTTCAAAAATAAATTTAAAAATCTTCCTACTCCACTATCCTCATTTGATTTAGTATTATATCTTACATTTTCTTTTACTAAATCTTTAGCATTTTCTACAGCTACAGAATAATTTACATCTTTTAACATAGCCAAGTCATTTTCATTATCTCCAAAAACCACTATTTCATCTAATGCTATTCCCATATCATTAGTTACTATTTTTAGAGCATTCCCTTTACTTGCCTCTTTATTTACTATATCCATTACACTGTCACCAGATTCAAAAATATTTACTTTATCTAAATATTTCTCCTCAACATATTCTCTCAATTTTTTAAATTTTTCTTTATCTCCATAAAAAACTAATTTTTGATAATCTTCTTTTAAAATATTTTCTTTTTTCTCATCAAAAATAAAATTAAAGTTTTTATTTTCTAATGAAAATTCTCTATAATATTCTGTATCTAATTGAGAATAATAAATATTTTTTCTACTTGTAGCACTATAATTTAATCCAACCTCTTTAGCTCTTAAAAAAATATCATAAGATACCTCTCTATCTATTGAAGCTTCATATATAATTTCATCTTCTCTATAAACTCTTGCTCCATTTAGACAGATAAAATATTTAATATTTGGAATATCTTTTAATAAATCATTTATACTTGTTCTATCTCTTCCAGAAGCTGCTATAAATTCTATTCCCTTAGATTGAGCTTTTATTATTGCCTCTCTATTTATATCAGTTACTTTCTTCTCTTTAGTTACAAAAGTTCCATCTAAATCACTAGCAATAGCTTTTACTGGAAAATCATCTTCTACCACACCTAAATCAATATATTTTTGTAAATAATCCTTTATATATCCATTATAAACTTCTGGCATATATTGAATAATTGGTCTCATTCTTTTTAAAATTTTACTTTTATTAGGTTTGAACTTTCTCCAAGTATGAGCATCAGATGTTACATTTTGAATAAAACCTTGAAATCTATCACAAGCATTAGCAAATTTTGATTCATCAGTTTCCATATTTTCAAATTCATACCATAAATTTAAATATTCTTTTTTTTGGTCTTCAGGCAACATTCCAAAAGTTATATTTGCACTTTCAACCTCTTTTTTATATTTTTCTTTTGGTGAAAATTCTCCATAAGCTGGTGTATCTCCAGCTAAAATTTCTACTATATCATGAATTAATATCATTTTTATCACTCTTGACATATCAACTTCTTTTTTATAATACTCTCTTAGTATAAAAGCTGAAGTTGCCATATGCCATGAATGTTCTGTGTCATTTTCTCTTCTAGTTCCATTTAATACAAGACTTTGACGAAGAACTCCTTTTAATTTATCAATTTCTATTAAAAAATCTATTTGTTTTTTTAGTCTATCCATCTTTCCTCCTTATCCTAAATTAAATTATACCATAATTTTTTTTCATTGTTAAGATTTCAAACTAAAAAAGAAATTTTCTGTTAATTTATTGAAAAGATTTAAATTTATTTATATAATCTAATATATTAATATTAGATTAAGGAGGAAAATTGAAGTTAGATTTTATTTTAAATTTTGATATTGTTGTAGTAGGTAGTGGAATAGCTGGATTAGTTTCAACAAAAGAAGCTGTAAAAACTGGTAAAAATATTTGTTTAATTACAAATGAAAATTTTGGTGGTGGAGCTAGTTATTTTCCTTTAAAAGGTACTTTAGGAATTTAATCTACTTTAAATAATGAAGATAGAAAAAAATTTTTAGAAGATATAAAAAATATAGGAAACAAAATGGAAAATGAAGATTTAATAAAAACTTATATAGAGGAAATTCCTAATAATATTTCCTCTCTAAAAGAAATTGGTTTTGAACCTTGGTTAAGAAATGATAGAAGACCAGCTTGTTTTGCTAAATCTTATAAAAGATTGGGAAAAGGCTAGAGAAAAAGGAAAAGAGATATTTTCAAATTTTGAAAATTTAAAAATATTTGAAAATACATCTATAGTTAAGATTATAAAAGATAATGAAAAAGTTATTGGAGGAATATTTAAAAATAAAGATGGATTCTTTGGTATTTCTTCACCTATTATCATTCTTGCTACAGGTGGAATTGCTGGAAATTTTAAACATAAATTATATCCTGAAGATGTTAATGGAATAGGACATATTGTAGCTTTAGATTCTGGAGCAGAAGTACAAAATATGGAGTTTATTCAATTTATCTCTGGTTTTTTAAAACCAAAATATAATACTTTATTTGGAGAACACACTCTTAAATATTGTGAAGGGATGTTTGACTTAAATAACAATTTAATTTTTGATGGTATAAATAATCCTGAAAATAAAAATTTATGGATAGAAAGAAGTGGTTATGCTCCTTTTAGTTTTGATTTTAAAAGTCATAAAATAGATTTAAAAATGATAAATTCTTTAGATAATGAAGGGGTAATTTTAAAATATTCAAAAGATTTATATAAAGATGAGGGGGAATTTTATAAAGTTTATTTAAGTTGGTTAAAAGATACTATGGAAATAGATATGTGTAAAGATGAAGTTATAATTACTCCTTTTGTTCATAGTTGTAATGGAGGTATAAAAATAAATAATAATTCTGAATCTTCTGTAAAAGGATTATATGCAGTTGGAGAAATATCTTCTTGCATTGAGGGGGCTAATAGATTAGGGGGAAATTCTGTAGGTGGTTCTTTAGTCTTTGGTAAAAGAGCTATAATTTCAGCTCTAAACTACTTAAAAAATTCTGATTTTAAAGAATATTCTCTCTTAGATTTCCAATTAAAATTTAATGATTGGTTAGATTCTTTAATAGATGGAAAAAATATTTTATCTGAAAATGAAATTTTAACTAAATTAAAAATTATCACTTCAAAAGCTTGTAATATAAAAAGAAATGAAAAAGTTTTAAAAGCTTCACTTAAAGAGTTAGAAAATTTAAAAAATAATTTTAGTATAAAAGAAAATATTAAAAGTAAAGGTTTAGAAATCTATCTGAGATTAGAAGTAACTAAAATGTTAGTTTTAAGTATGTTAGAAAGAAAAGAAAGTAGAGGAGCTCA
Source organism: Fusobacterium sp. FSA-380-WT-3A (assembly GCF_012843705.1). Lineage (NCBI taxonomy): Bacteria > Fusobacteriati > Fusobacteriota > Fusobacteriia > Fusobacteriales > Fusobacteriaceae > Fusobacterium > Fusobacterium sp. FSA-380-WT-3A. The sequence continues at coordinate 56,976 of NZ_JABAFQ010000008.1, forward strand.
CTATAGAGAAGATTATCCTTATTCTTCAGATAATAATTATAAAATTATTCTTTCAAGAAAAAATAATAATTTCATAGTAAAAACTTTAAAAATATAAATCAATATGATATTTTATATTAATTTATATTTTAAATAAATCTATTTATCATAAAATTTTTATTTATTAATATGTTTTCTCTATTTTTATCATTTTTATATTAATTATTTTTTTAAATATAAAAAAGGCTATAGATTTTCTATAGCCTTTAATTTTTATTATTACATTACATAATGCATTACAACACCAGGTCCAATAGGAAGTCCTAAGAAGAAGAATATCATTAGTAATAATGTCCATCCAACTAAGAATGTAATTGAGTATGGTAACATTGTTGAAATAAGAGTTCCCATTCCACTTTCTTTATCAAATCCTTGCATATAAGCAACTATGAAAGCAAAGTATGACATTAATGGAGAAATAATGTTAGTAGAAGAATCTCCTATTCTATACATTGCTTGAGTTAATTCTGGAGAGAATCCTAATCTCATAAACATTGGAATAAATACTGGAGCCATGATAGCCCATTTAGCTGAAGCAGAACCCATAAATAGGTTAATAAATGCTGCTACACAGATAAATGCTACTACTAATGGGAATCCTGTAAATCCTATTGATTGTAAGAAGTCAGCTCCTTTAACAGCAACTATTGTTCCTAAACTTGTGTATGAGAAGTAAGCTATAAATTGAGCAGCTACGAAAGCTAATGCCATATATCCACCCATACTAGCTAATGCTTTACCCATAAGTTTAGCTACATCTTTATCTGTTTTTATTGTTCCAACAGTTTTTCCATAAGCATATCCAGGAATCATAAAGAATAACATGATAATTGGTAATAATCCATTACCCATAAATTTATTTAAATTTCCACCTTCTCTAAATATTGCATTTTCTGGAATTGTTAAGAATCCCATTATAACTATAAAAATAGCTAAAGAGATTCCAGCATTTCTTAATCCTCTTTGCTCTAATTCTCCCATTTCAGTTAATTCTTCTTTATGGTCACCTTTATATTCTCCAAGTCTTGGCTCTACTACTTTTTCAGTAACTATTGTTCCTAATATTGTGATTAAGAATGTTGATACCATCATAAAATACCAGTTAGCTGTAGGTAATACTGTGTAATTAGGAGCAAATATTCTAGCTGCCTCTGTTGAAATTCCTCCAAGTAATGGGTCTATAGTTCCAAGTAATAAGTTTGCTGAGAATCCTCCAGATACCCCTGAGAATGCTGCTGCTAGACCAGCTAATGGATGTCTTCCAACTGAAGCAAAAATTATAGCTCCAAGAGGTATTAATACAACGTATCCAGCGTCAGAAGCAATATTTGACATAACTCCAGCAAATACTAAAACAGCTGTTAATAATCTTGGTGGTGTTGATAAAACTAATTTTCTAAGAGAAGCATTGATAAGTCCTGTTCCTTCTGCTACTCCAACCCCTATCATAGCTACTAAAACTGTTCCTAAAGGAGCAAATCCAGTAAAGTTCTTAGTCATACTATTAAAAATATATCTAATTCCATTAGCATCTAATAAAGATTTTGCTTGAAGAGTAATTTCTTCAATCTTTTTAGTTTTCATATTCATTCCAGTATAAGTAACTTGTACCCCTGTTCTTACACATATTTCTGATATTACAATAACTAATACTGATAATATAAAGAATAATGTTATAGGATGTGGCAGTTTATTTCCAACTTTTTCTACTCCATCCAGAAACTTGTTAAAAAAACCTTTTTTTTGTTCCATATAAAACCTCCGTCTTGTTAAAATGTACGCATTATTATTATATTATATTTTTTTTTAAAAATCAACTTTTTTTGTAAAAAAAATACAATATATATTACAAATTGCTTTTATTGTATACAAGATTTTTTACAAAAAAAATTTTTTTTACCTTAATTCATTTATTTTACTTCTTTAATATAAAATTATCACCACTTTTTTCTATAAGTCCTTGTTTCAATAGACCTCCTATAGCTCTTTTGAAAGCTTTTTTACTTATTCCAAAATAATCATAAATTTCTTCTGGAGAACTTTTATCATTAAAATGAAAAGCTGATTTTAAAATTCTCATTTTTTCTAAAATAATTTTTCCATCATCATCTAATTGCTCAAAAGATAATTTTCTAGGAGCTAAATCTAATTTTCCATCTTCTCTCACTCTTATAACTCTTGCTGTAATTTCTTGCCCTATTTTATACTCTTTAAAATATTCATTTTTAGGCATCATTCCAAAATATCTGTCATCTACAGCTACAAAAACTCCAATATTATTATCTATATTATAAACTGTTCCTGTAACTACATCATTTTTCTTATAATCTTTACATGGTAAAAGGAATTTATAAACTTTCATTGTAGCAGATATTCTTCCTTTTTTATCTTCATATAGACCTACTAAATATTTTTTTCCTACTTCTAATTTTCCAACCTCTTGTCCTTTTGGTAATAATAAGTCTTTTTTTAATCCCCAATCAAGAAAAGCTCCTATTTTAGGATTTATATCTGTTACCTCTAATTTTGCTAATGTCCCTATTGTAGCATATGTAACTCTTAAAGTTGATATAAGTCTATCTTCTGAATCTCTGTAAATAAATACATCTAATTCCTCACCAATTTCTGGTTTTTTTTCCAATAATTCTAATTCATTTTTTGGAAGAAGTATATTATCTTCTTCATTTCCTGTTTCTGCGTCTAAGTATAATCCGATTGGAGTATAATTGTTAACTTTTAACAATTGTCTTTTTCCTATTTTTATCATTTTTCCTCCTTAAAATAATTACAAATAAAAAAATTGATATAAAACTATCAATAGATTAATATTATATCATTTATTAAAAAAAAATCAATTATTATTTTTCTTGACTTTTTTAAATTGATATGATATCATTTTTGTATAAATATAAAACTATTGGAGGAAATTTATGGAATTAAAAGATAAAGTATTAGAATTATTACAAAAATCTGAACCTATGAAAGCTGGTGAAATTGCTGAAGCTTTAGGAGAAGATAAAAAATTAGTTGATAAAGTTATAAAAGAATTAAAAGCTGAAGAAGTTATAATATCTCCAAAAAGATGTTTCTATTCAGCTAAATAATAATTACGCCCCTACTAAAAATTCTTATAAATTTAAAAGAGAGAATCTTTTATGATTCTCTCTTTTTTATTATTTTACATTTTCTAATATATTTTTTATTTGGTCTTTAGTAAGTCCCCCTGTAACATATCCATAAACATTACCCTCTTTATCTATAACAAAACTTGTAGGATAAGCTGAAATAAAATATTGTCTACTTATTTTTTCTGACCCTTCAAATATTGTTGGGAAGGTATAATTGTTTTCTTTTAAAAACTTTACTACATTTTCCTTTTTCTCATTATTAACACCTAAAAATATTACATCTTTTTTATTTTCTCCATATTCTTTATAAAGTTCTTCTATTTCAGGCATTTCTTTTCTACATGGTGGACACCAAGTAGCCCAAAAGTTTAAGAAAACAACTTTTCCTTTATATTCTTCTAGATTATGAGTAACCTCATATTGGTCCTTTAAAGAAAATGTTGGAGCCTTAGCGTCATTTCCATAACTAAAAATTGTAAAAACTAAAAATAATAAACCTATAATTTTTTTCATACATCACCTCTTTAATTATAATAAATAACCTATTATTTCATTTAATTTTCCCATAAACACAATTATTCCCAAAATGACTAACAAAAATCCCATTATTTTTGTAGTATAATTTACTACATGCATATTTTTTCTAAAAATTTTTATAAAATATGAACTAAATAAAGCAGTCATTAAAAAAGGCAAGGTAAAACCTAAAGTATAAAATCCCATTAAAATATACCCTTGTTTTATATCTTTTAAAGCAGTTATTGTAAAAAGTATACTTGAAAGAGCTGGTCCTATACATGGAGTCCAAGCAAAACTAAAAGTAAATCCAAACAAAAATGCTACTATAGGATTTATATTTTTTATTTCAATTTCCATTCTTCTTTCCTTTTCCAAACTAGATAATTTAAATATTCCCATTTGAAAAAGTCCTAAGATTATAATAAGAATCCCTGAGATTTTACTTATTAAATCTCTATACTTTTGTAAAAATACTCCAAAAGTAGAAAATCCCATACTTAATACTATAAAAGCAAAAGATATTCCAATAGTAAAAAATACTGTATTTACTATTAATTTCTTTTTATTTTCCAAGTCATTTCCTGATAAATAACCAATATATAAAGGAATCACAGGCAAAATACAAGGTGAAAAAAAAGATAAAATTCCTCCTAAAAAAATTGTTAAATATACCATTATCACTCTCCAATAAAAAAAGATTGTCTTATTCTTTAGACAATCTTTTTTTGATAATTGTTATTATAAAATTATAAAGTTTTTAAAATTGAATTCATTAAATTTTCTATTTCCATTTCTGACTCTTCATTTAAAGATGAAACTATTTTTACTTTTTCTTCTAATACAATCATATTTTTCATCTCTTTTAAGATTTTAACCATTTCTTCTCCAGCTTTACAAGCCCATGTTCCATTTTCTATTATTCCAACTATTTTATTTTGTACATTCAATGCTTTCATATCTTCTAAATAGTTGTGCATAAGAGGGAAAACTCCCATATTATAAGTAGGAGAAGCCAACACTAAATGACTATATTTAAAAGTTTCTGATATTAAAGTAGAAACATCTGCTTTTGATACATCATAGACAGCCATATTAGATAAACCTTTTTCTTTTAATTTATTGGCTAAAGTAATAGCTGCTTTTTCTGTATTTCCATACATTGAAGCGTAGACAACTAACACTCCATTTTCTTCAGGTTCATATTTACTCCATTTATTATATTTCTCTAAAAGTAATGAAAGATTTGTTCTCCAAATTGGTCCATGTAATGGACATATCATTTTTATGTCTAAAGTATTTGCTTTCTTTAATAAATTTTGAACTTGAACTCCAAATTTACCTACTATATTTGTATAGTATTTTCTCATTTCTTCTAATAATTCCGCTTCTATATTAAAATCATCATCATATAATTTTCCATATAAACAACTAAAAGTTCCAAAGGCATCTGCACTAAATAATGTTTTTATTGTTGAATCATAACTCAATAACACTTCTGGCCAATGTACCATAGGAGCTCCTATAAATGTAAACTCATGTTTTCCAAAAGAGATTTTATCTCCTTCTTTTACAACTACCATATTATTCTCTTCAATTTTTGCCCCAAATTGTTTCATAAATACAAAACCTTGTTTTGAACCTATTACTTTTACATTAGGATAACATGAAACAACTTCCCCTATCATTGCTCCATGGTCTGGTTCTACGTGATGAACAATTAAATAATCTAATTCTCTTCCATTTAAAACTACTTTTAATTTTTCTAAAAATTCTTTTCCCTTTGATAAATCAACTGTATCTAATAAAACAGTTTTTTCATCTAATAATAAATAAGAATTATATGATATTCCTTTTTGGATAGGATGAATATTTTCAAATAATTCTAAACGAATATCATCACTTCCTAGATAATAAAGTTCTTCTGAAATTTTTCTTACGTTATACATCTTTCCTCCTATATTATTAATACTCCTCTATTTATCTATTTCAATAGCATTTTCTACCTCTTGGCCAAGAGATATTTTCATTGCCACTATTGCTACTTCTAATTGGTCTATACTTGGTTCTTTTGTTGTTATTTTTTGTAATGCCATCCCTGGCATCGCTAATATTCTTACTAGAAAATTATCTAAATGTTTACTTGAAAATCTTTGAAGTTCATAAGATAATCCTGCTATCAAAGGCATTAAAAGTATTCTCAAAAATACTCTCATCAATATTTTCATATATAATGTTTCTGGCGTTGGTAATATATAATCAATAGAGCTAAATACAATAATTGCTATTAACATAACAGTTAACAGAAAACTTGTTCCACATCTTGGATGTAAAGTTGTAAATTTTTTTGCATTTTCTGGAGTTAATTCTAAATCATTTTCATAAGCATAAATAGTTTTATGTTCAGCTCCATGATATTCAAAAACTCTTTTTATATCATCAGAAAAGGAAATTCCCCAAATATAAAGTAAAAAGAATACAAGTCTTAATATTCCTTCACATAAATTTAAGTATCCTTTATTTTCTTGAAATAAAAAACTACTTATTATTGAAGGCAAAACTATAAAAAGCCCTATTCCTAAAGCTAATGAAAGAGATGTTGTTAATACAGCCTCTTTATTTGTCAATTGTTCTTCTTCGTTTTCTTCACTTTGATTTGCCGAAAAAGTTAATTCTTTCATTCCTATTACAAGAGAATCAAACAATGTTACTACTCCTCTTACAAATGGAATTTCTGATAGTTTTTTTCTTTTTAATGATAAATTGGTTTTTTTATATACAATTTCACCATTAGGTCTTCTAACAGCAGTGGCTATTAAAGAACCATTTCTCATCATAACCCCTTCTATTACAGCTTGACCTCCCACATTTCTACATCTATTATTCATAAATTCTCCTATTCTATCTCACTATCTTCAGTATTTTTTATTATAACAAAAGTTAAATCATCTACTTGTTGATACCCTTTTCTAAAATCATTAATAGCATCTAGTATCATATCTTTAATTTGACATGGAGTTTTATTTTTACTTTTATAAATAACCTCTTTTAATCTTTCTATACCAAATAACTCTTTCTCATGATTTTCTGTTTCAGTTATTCCATCAGTATAATATACTACTATGTCACCTTTATCTAATTTTAATTCTTTTTGACAATATCCATAATCATCTAAAAATCCTATAGCTAATCCTTTTGTAGTATGTAACTGTATTTCATCTAATTTTGCTTTATAAACAACCAATGGATTATGTCCAGCATTAGAATATGTTAAAACTTTTGTTTTATAGTTAAAATTACTATGTAACATTGTTATAAACATATCTTCTGTTATATCAGGATAGATTATTTTATTTAAAATTTTTAAAGTTTTAGCTGGTGTTAATTTTTGGATTTCTAATGTTTTCATTATTGAACGTCCTAAAGCCATTAAAAAAGCTGCTGGAACTCCTTTTCCACTGACATCAGCTATAGTAATAGAGAAAGTTTCATCATCTATTATTGAATAATCATAATAGTCTCCACCTATTTCTTTTGCAGGACTAAAATATTTTTCAATTTGAAGTCCGTAAATTTTAGAAACATTTTGAGGAAGTATTTTCTCTTGAATTTTAGCTGCCATTTCTAATTCTTGAGATATTCTTTCTTTTACTCTTAAATCAGCATACATCTTAGCATTATTTATAGCTATGGCTACTTGTATGGCCAAAGCTGAAATAGTTTCTTCATCATTTGTTGTAAATTTATCTTTATCTTCAACTATATATATAACACCAAATTCTTTTTCTTTTATTAAAAGTGGAGAAACTATTACTATCTCTTCTTCCTTTATTGGAAATTCTTTTTTTAATTCTTCGTAAACTCTTTTATAATCTCTATAAGTAAACTCTTTTAATGTAGATAAAGGAAAAGAAACCTCTCCTCTAAAGCCAATATCTCCTCTTACTTTTTTGTTAGCTAATTTTCCATCTTCCCACAAATAAAGAGAAATCTTTTTAGCTCCTGTCAAGACAAAATAGGCATCTAAAATTATATTTATAATATGGTCTAAATCCATAATTGATAAAACAGTTCTAGAAAGAGCATTTATATTTGAAAGGGATGTTACTTTCTCTTCCAAACTTTGATTTGAGTATTCTAATTTTTTAGATTTTTCTAATAAGGTATTGTAAGTAACCTCTAATTCTTTTCTATATTCTCTCAATTCAAATATAGAGTTATCTAATTCCAAATCTTGCTTTATTATTTTGTGTAGTGTTTCCATATATTCTTCTTTTAAACCAGCTGGAATTTTATCGTATATTTTCTTTTCATTTAAACTTTTTAAAATTTTTTCTATTGTATTTATATTTCCTCTTTCTTGAATTTTTAAAAATATTATAAATGTTATTATTAAAATTAAAATTGTAAAATAAATTAGCATATACCCCCCAAAGTCTATCACATACTAAACTTACTCTGTCTTATATTATATCAAAAAAATAAGTTTTTGTGTTATTTTTTTATTTTTTCAAGTAATTCTATGGCAATTTTTTCAGGTAATACATCTTTTAGTTCATTTAAAGTCGCTTCTTTTATTTTTTTTACACTTCCAAATTTTTTTAAAAGTTTTTCTTTTCTTATTTCTCCAATTCCTTTTATATTATCTAATTCACTTTTTAAAACTCTCTTGCTTCTTAACTTTCTATGATAAGTTATTCCAAATCTATGAGTTTCATCTCTTACTCTTATTAAAATTTTCAAAGCCTCATCAGAATGGGAAAATCTATAAGGAATTTCTTCTCCATATTTATAAATTAATTCCTCTTTTTTAGCAATACTTAGTAAATCAGCTATTCCATCTCTTCCTATTTCCTCTAATATTTTTCCAGCTGCATTTATTTGTCCAAGACCTCCATCAATAAGAATTACATCTGGAAACTTCTCTATTTCTAATTTTGAATATCTTCTTGTTATTACCTCTCTCATCATTTGGAAATCATCTGGAGTATCCTTACATTCTATCTTAAATTTTCTATAATCTTTTTTTGAAGCTCGTCCTTCTACAGCTACAGCCATTGAAGCTACAGCGTCTTTTCCTTGAATATTAGAAATATCAAAACATTCTATTTTTCTAGGATATTTTTTTAGATTTAGCTCCCTATAAAGTTTTTCCATTCCCTCTTCTATAACAGTTTTTTTATTATAATAATCTATAATATCTTTATTTATATTTAAAAGAGCCATATCTAATAATTTTTTTCTTCTTCCATCTATTTTAGGATAATAAGTGTGTACAACTTCATGTTTATTTAATTTTAACCACTCTTTTATAAGTTCATCACTCTCAATATATTCAGATTGAAAAATTATATTTTTAGGAATTGGATGTTTTGAATAAAATTCTCTAACAACCTCTTGAAAAATATCTCCATAAATTTTATCCTTTAATTTTATAACATTTGAAGTTTTTCCTAAAATTTTTCCCTCTCTCATATTTAGTACACATAAAAATAATAAATCTCCATCTAATATAATAGAAAATATATCCTCATCAATCCCTTTTCCATATTCAGTAACTTGATTATTTATTACATTTCTTATTTCATTACTTTGGTTTCTATAAAAAATAGCTTCTTCAAACATCATTTTTTCAGAAGCATTTTTCATCTTTTCTTGAAGAAGTTTTAAGACAATTTCTCCATGTCCTTTTAAAATTTTTGTAATATTATCTACATTTTCTTTATATTTTTCTTCAATATCTTTATATTTACAAGGTCCATCACACATTTTCATATAATATTTCAAGCAAGGTCTTTGAGCTATCTTATTCATATCCTTATTACAATCTCTAATTTTAAAAAGTTTTACTAAAATTTTTTTTAAATTCCAAGCTCCTTGAGGATAAGGGCCAAAATACTCTCCACTTTTAATATCCAAAGCCCTTGTACTTCTCACTATACTTATTTTAGGAAATTTTTCTTTAGAAATTTTTATATATGGATAAGTTTTTTCATCTTTTAATAATATATTATATTTAGGTGAATATTTTTTTATAAGATTATTTTCTAAAACAAAAGCATCTATCTCACTATTACAAATTATAGTTTCAATATCTTCTATATTTTTTACTAAATTTTTTGTTTTTTCATCTTCATGTTCTCTAAAAAAATATGAATAGACTCTTTTTTTCAAATTTTTAGCCTTACCTACATATATAACCTCATTATTTTTTTTCATTAAGTATACTCCTGGATTTTCAGGAATAATATATTTTTTTATGTCCAGTGTTCTTTCACTCCTTCTCTATGTCTTTTTAAAATTTTTACACCTTCTATATCTTTTAAATCTTTTGCCAATCTATTTACAAAAGCAACTGAACGATGTTGTCCTCCACTACAGCCAATTCCTATTGATAAATGTTGTTTATTATCTTTTTTATAAAGTGGCAATAAAAATTTTATCATCTCATATATTTTTTTATATAACTCTTCTGAATCTTTATTTTCCATAACATAATCATATACTTCTTTATCATTTCCTGTTTTACTTCTAAGCTCCTCTATATAATAAGGATTAGGTAAAACTCTTACATCAAAAATCAAATCTTTATCCATAGGTATTCCATATTTATATCCAAAAGATTCTATATGTATATTTATATCTACATTTTCTGTATTACTTATTATTTCTAAAATTTCTTTTTTTAATTCTTTAGAAGTCACATTTGTAGTATCTATAACAAAAGTTGCTTTTTCTTTTATAATACTCATAGCTTTCTTTTCATTTTTTATACTTTCTAAAAGAGTAGCTCCTTCTACTGGATGTCTTCTTCTTGTTAAGTTATATCTTTTTAATATTGTTTCATTTGAGGAATCTAGGAATAATATTTCAAAATCTGTGTTTAAATTTTTTAAACAATTATATATTACCATAAAATCTTCTGTAGTATGTATTGTTCTATTATCTAAACCTAAAGCTAACTTATCAATTTTTAATGTTTTTTCCCCTCTATCTAAATTTTGTAATAAAAAAATTACCATATTACTTAATAGATTATCCATTGTTACATACCCAGCATCTTCTAAAATATTTAGAGCTGTTGTTTTTCCAGCACCACTTATTCCTGTTACAACTATTATTTTCATTTTTTCCTCCAAATTTTAATACCCTATCTCTAAAATAGATTATACTAAATTTTTTTAAAAAACTCCATAAATTTAAAAAAGAGTGGATAATCCACTCTTTTTCATAAAATTATTTTTTATTACATATCTCTACAAGCTACTATATCTACTCCAGTATTTAAAACATTTTTTATTACTATATCTCCAACTTTTACTGGTGATTTTAATTCAACTTTTGCTAATTCTTCCATACATTTAAAATTTAAATCTTTTGGTATAGCTCCATTTGTTTTTACAGGTAATCTATGGTGAAGTCCTCCTGTTATTCTTACAGTTGAAGTTATAACTCTTTTTGGAGCTACTAATTCTTCTTTTGCATATTCAGCTCCTCTAGGACATGTATTTCCTTTGACATCTAAAGTTTCTGTATCTATAGTTAAATGACATCCCATTGGACAAACAATACATATCATCTCTTTTTTCATTATTTATCCCCTCCTACAAGTTCTACCACAATCTCTTTACCTTTTATTGTTTCTAATTTAGCTTTAGGAATTATTATTTTTTCCATTTCACCTGGTGCTACATGAGGTTTTTTAATACTAAATACAATATTTTCTCCATCTCTTACTTGAAGAATCATATTTTTATAAATATTTCTAACTCTCATGAAAACTTCTAATCCTTTTTCAACATTATTTAATCTAAATTTTTGAGGGACAGTATATCCAATTCCAAATCCATTTTTAAGTTCTACATAATCTCCTGTAGACATATCACCTTTTATATATTTTGCAGCTGCTTTCCCAGCTTTTCTAGCTTCAGCACTTACAAAGTCTACTAAGTCATGTACATGTAATACATTTCCACAAGCAAATATTCCTTCAATATTTGTTTCCATCATTTCATTTACTACAGCTCCAGATGTTCTTCCATCTATTTCTACTCCTGTAGCTCTTGAAATATCATTTTCTGGTATTAATCCTACAGATAATAATAGTGTATCTACTTCATATTCTTTTTCAGTTCCTGGAATTGGTTTTCTATTTTCATCAACTTTGGCTATAACTACTTTTTCTACTCTTTCTTTTCCTTGAATATCAATTACTGTATGGCTTAAATATAGTGGTATATTATAATCATTTAAACATTGAGCTATGTTTCTAGCTAATCCTCCAGAGAATGGCATTAATTCTACAACAGCTTTAACTTCAGCTCCCTCTAGAGTCATTCTTCTTGCCATTATAAGTCCAATGTCTCCAGAACCTAAGATAAGAACTTTTTTCCCTACCATATATCCTTCCATATTTACAAATCTTTGAGCTGCCCCTGCTGTAAATACTCCAGCTGGTCTTTCTCCTGGAATTCCAATAGCTCCTCTTGTTCTTTCTCTACATCCCATAGCTAATATTACAGCCTTAGCTTCTATTAACATATATCCATCTACACTATTTATAGCATGAACTTTTTTATCTGGAGTTACATCTAAAACCATTGTATCTAATTTAAATTCAATATTCATATCTTTTAATTGGTCTATGAATCTTCCAGCATATTCAGGTCCTGTTAATTGTTCTTTAAATTCATGTAATCCAAATCCATTATGAATACATTGTTGTAAAATTCCACCTAATTCTTTATCTCTTTCTATAACTAAAATGCTTTCTATTCCATTCTTTTTTGCTTCTATTGCTGCTGCTAATCCAGCTGGTCCTCCACCAACTACTACCAAATCATATCTCATTTATATACTCCTCCTATTTAGAAATTTTTGTCTCATTTGTAAGTATGTAAGCACCTTTTTTATCTAATACAATTTCATTTAACTCTTTTCCTAATTCTCTAGCTAAAATTTCTTGTACTCTTGGTCCACAGAATCCACCTTGACATCTTCCTGTACCTGGTCTACATCTTTTCTTAACTCCATCTACAGTTTTTGCTCCTACCATTCTGTGTATAACATCAACAATTTCTCCCTCTGTTATACTTTCACATCTACAAATTATTCTTCCATATCTAGGGTCTTTTTTAATTACTTCTGCTTTTTCCTCTGGAGAAAGTTCAATAAAATGAATTTGAGGTTTATTTTGTTTAAATTCTTCTTTTTTAGTTGCTCCTAATTTTTCAACTATCATATTAGCTACATCTACACCAATTGCTGGAGCTGAAGAAAGTCCTGGTGATTTAGTTCCAGCTATATTATAGAATCCTTTAGCATCAGAAGCTTCTCCTATTATAAAATCTCCTGTACTAGATTCGGCTCTTATTCCTGTAAAGTTTCTAATACTATCTCTATAATTTATATTTTCTATTGTTTTAGCTGCTTGTCTTCTTATATCATCTAGTCCATGAGTTGTTGTTCCTACATAATCTCTATCTTCTACATCTTCAGCTGTAGGTCCAACCATTACATTTCCATGAACTGTTCTAGTTACTAATACTCCTTTTCCCATTTCTGTTGGGCATTGGAATAATACACTATTAACTAATTTTCCTTGAACTTTATCAAGAACATAATATTCTCCAATTCTTGGATGAATGTCAAAATGTTCTTTACTTACCATATCATTTATTTTATCAGCATAAACACCAGCTGCATTTATAACTATTTTAGTTTCAAATTCTCTTCCATCTTTTAATATTACTTTATATCCTGAATCTAATTTTTCAATATTTACTACTTCAGCATCAACTAAAACTTCTGTTCCATTTAAAGCTGCATTTTCTAATAATTTTATTGTGAATTCCCAAGGACCTGTTATACCAGCTGTTCCAGCATATAAAGCTCCTACTACATTTTTATTAATATTTGGTTCTTTTTCTAAAATTTCATCTCTTCCAATAAGTTTTAATTCAGGAACTCCATTTTTTATTCCTCTTTCATATAATGTTTCTATATGTTTTCTTTCTTCTTCTGAAAAAGCTAAAACATAAGAACCAACTTTTTTGTAAGGAGCTCCTATCTCTTTACTAAGTTCTTCATACATTGCTGCTCCTAAAACATTATATTTTGCCATTAATGTTCCTTCTTTGGCATCATATCCAGCATGAACTATAGCTGAGTTAGCTTTTGTTGTTCCATTTGAAACATCATTCTCTTTGTCTAAAACCATAACTTTTAAATTATACTTTGATAATTCACGAGAAACAGCAGCACCCATTACTCCAGCTCCAATTACAATTACATCTAACATATCTTACCCCCTAACTAAAAATAAAAAAGGTCGACAAAACAAGGCAGAAACTACCTTTTGTCGACTCACTTTTTCTCCTGTCATTATTCTATTTACAGATTTATTATCCTATTTTTATAACTATTTGTCAAGTTTTTTTTGTTTTTTTATTCTTCTTCCCATTCCATAGCTCTTTTTACTGCTTTTTTCCATCCTCTATATTTTTTCTCTTTCTCTTCTTCACACATTGTTGGAATAAATTCTTTCTCTAGTTTCCATTGTGAACTTATTTCCTCTTTTGATTCCCAGAATCCTACTGCTAATCCTGTTAAATAAGCTACTCCTAATCCTGTTGTCTCTAAAGTTTCTGGTCTTCTTACTGATGTTCCCAATATATCTGCTTGAAATTCCATTAAGAAATTATTTGCTGCTGCTCCTCCATCTACTTTTAGATGATTTAATTTTAAACCTGAATCTTCTTGCATTGCTTCTAATACATCTCTTGTTTGATATGCTATTGATTCTAATGTGGCTCTTATTATATGATTTTTATTGGCTCCTCTTGTTAATCCTACTATAGCTCCTCTTGCATACATATCCCAATATGGAGCTCCTAATCCTACAAAGGCTGGTACCACATATACTCCTCCATTATCTTTTACTTTTCTTGCAAAATATTCTGTATCTCTTGATTCTCCTACAAGTTTTAATTCATCTCTTAACCATTGAACACTTGCTCCACCTATAAATATACTTCCTTCTAAAGCATATTCTACTTTTCCATTTAATCCAATAGCTATTGTTGTTACTAATCCATTTTTACTTCTTACCATTTTATCTCCTGTATTCATTAGTAAGAAGCAACCTGTTCCATAAGTATTTTTTGAATCTCCCTCTTTGAAACACGCTTGTCCAAACAGTGCTGCTTGTTGGTCTCCAGCTACTCCAGCGATAGGTATTCTATGTCCACCTTTCCCACCAAGGTTAGCATAACCAAATGTTCCACTACTATCTTTTACTTCTGGTAACATAGATTTAGGTATTCCTAATATATTTAATAATTTTTCATCCCATTTTAACTCTTTTATATTGTATATCATAGTTCTTGAAGCATTTGTATAATCAGTAGCATGAACTTTTCCATTAGTTAATTTCCAAATAAGCCAAGTATCAACAGTACCAAAAAGTAAGTCACCCTTTTCAGCTTTTTCTCTAGCTCCCTCAACATTATCTAATATCCATTTAATTTTAGTGCCAGAGAAATAAGCATCAATTAAAAGTCCAGTATTTTCTCTAACATATTCTTCTAAACCATCTATTTTTTTAAGTTC